>JBFICU010000088.1:0-6711 GCA_041581855.1 Porticoccus sp.
CAATGCTGGTTATTTCAGCAATAACAGCAAGAGTCCGGCACCTGCAACCACCAGACTACCGGTGGGCATCTGTTGCAGTTGCCCCAGCCATTCGGGGTACGCACTGCCGAGGCCAATTCCCATTAGCGCCGCACCAGCCCAGATACGCCAGCGGCTTTTTCCTGGGTTGGGTGTTATCGCTGTCGCCTTGGGCTGCGATGCTTCCCGGGTTTGCAGGCGCTCCAGGGTGTGGAAAATCAGCTGGGGTACCTGAGGGAACTGTTCCAGCCATTCCGGACCGTGGCGCTTAAGCTGTTCCACCAGTGCGTTGGGCTGGAAGCGCTCCTTTAGCCAGCGCTCTAGGAAGGGGTGAGCGGTGGCCCACAGATCCAGATCCGGGTAGAGCTGGCGGCCCAGTCCCTCAATATTGAGTAGCGTTTTCTGTAACAGTACCAGCGATGGCTGTACTTCCATATCGAAGCGGCGTGCTGTACGAAACAGGCTGACCAGTAGCTGACCAAAGGAAATTTCCCGCAGCGGTCGTTCAAAGATGGGCTCGCAGACGGTTCGGATGGCGGCGGTGAACTCACCGATATTGGTGCCTTCCGGCACCCAGCCTGAGAGCACATGCAACTCTGCCACCTGCTGGTAATCACGACGGAAGATAGCCAGCAGATTCCTCGCCAGATAGTACTGGTCGGCCTCGGTCAGGGTGCCCATGATGGCGCAGTCTACCGCCAGATATTTGGGTTGCTGGGGGTTGGCCGGGTCGACAAAGATGTTGCCGGGATGCATATCAGCATGGAAAAAATTGTGCTCGAACACTTGGGTGAAGAAGATTTCCACACCCCGTTCCGCCAATACTTTGAAGTTGGTGTTGTGCTGTTGCAGGGTGGCGACGTCGGTGACCGGCACTGCGTAAATGCGCTCCATCACCAGCACTTTTTCGTTGGTGTGGGACCAGAACACCTCCGGAACATAAAGCAGTGGCGATCCATCAAAATTGCGCCGCAGCAGTGAGGCATTGGCGCCTTCCCGCTGCAAGTTCAGCTCGTCAAAAATGGTGTTGCGGTAATCGCCGACCACCTCGGTGAGGCGCATGCGGCGGCCATCGATGGTGTTGGCCTCAAGCCAGCGGGCGATGGTAAACAGCAGTTTAATGTCCTGCTCAATAATTTTTTCAATGCCGGGGCGGATTGCTTTTACCACCACTTCCCTGCCGTTTGGCAGCACAGCGGCATGGACCTGTGCCACAGATGCCGAAGCCAGTGGCTCCCGATCAAACTGTAAGAACAGGTTATCGATACTGTCACCCAGGGCTTCCTCGACAATGGCAACAAAATGGGCTTTGTCGAAGGGGGGGACATCATCCTGGAGTTTGTCCAGCTCGCGGCAGATATCGGCGGGAATCAGGTCCGGTCGGGTGGATAGCAGCTGGCCAAACTTGATAAAGATCGGACCCAGGTCTTCCAGGGCGCGTCGCAGGCGTTCACCGCGGGGTAGTTTGGGCTCAGGCAACAGGCGAGTTCCCGCCAACAGCAGACGGGCACTGCGCGGCAATTTATCGACATCGAAAAAGGTGTCTAGTCGGTAACGGGTTACCGTGCGCAGGATGGTAGAGAGGCGGTGGAGTCGAGACATGATTAGTGTTGCTCACCGCTCTGCTGATTGAGGCGGACATTCAGTTTGTTGATGCGTGCCGCCAGGCGGTCTACATCGTCACTGAGCAATTTGACTTCTCGGTTGAATTGGTTCACTTCGTTGGTGCTGGGTGTCAGACGCGCTTCTTCCTGGCTGAAGGCTGCAGCGGCACTGCCGGCGCGCTCAGCGGCCTGCTTTTGCCATTTTGTTGCCCCGCGCAGGGATTCGCCTACCAGGTGTGCGGGTACATCGCCGATCAGTTTTGCCAGTGCCGCTTCCCAGTCTACATCCAGGTTCTTGAGGATCTTGCGAATTTGTCGCAGCAGATCGTGGTCGCCGCGTACTTCCACGCCAGTGCCGTAAAAAGAGACTCTGTCTTCGCCATCGACTGCCAAGGCTGCCAGGGACAAGGCCGTGCCGTGCAGGGTGGTATCTGGCACTCCCTCGTAGCGGGACATCAGATTAATACCCTGTTCGCTGTGGATGATGTAGAAGGTCAAGGGCGGCAGGGTGCATTCCACTGCCAGTACTTTGCCAGCCAACTTGCCGATGGCATTGCGGGTGGCGGGATCGAACTCCAGCGCGCTGTTAATGGCAGACTCCACTGCCATCAATGCGGAACTGTGCAAGGCCAGCAGTGGGTTATTTTTCAGAAAATCAAACATCAGGGTTTGAAGCCCCGGTGCAGCGCCACAATCCCGCCGGTCATGTTGTGGTATTCGGTATTCACGAAGCCTGCTTCATTCATCATCCCTTTCAGTGTTTCCTGATCCGGGTGCATGCGAATGGATTCTGCCAGGTACTGGTAGCTTTCTGCATCGTTGGCTACCAGCTTGCCCATGCGTGGCAATAGGCTGAAGGAATAGAAATCGTAGGCTTTTTCCAGTAACCCGTTGGTGGGTTTGGAAAACTCCAGCACTAGCAGTCGGCCACCGGGTTTCAGCACCCGCAGCATGGAGCGTAGCGCCAGATCCTTGTCGGTGACGTTGCGCAGGCCAAAAGCAATAGTGATGCAATCAAAGGTGTTGTCGGGAAAGGGCAGGTACTGGGCATCGGCCTGAGCGTAGCGAATATTGCCCGCCGCACCGTGATCCATCAGTTTGTCCCGCCCTACCTTCAGCATGGAATCGTTGATGTCTGCCAGCACGACTTCCCCGGTAGGACCCACCAGCCGAGAAAATTTGGCGGTCAGGTCGCCGGTGCCGCCAGCGATATCAAGCACTTTCTGGCCGACGCGCACGCCGGACAGCTCAATGGTGTAACGTTTCCACAACCGATGGATGCCCCCGGACATGAGGTCATTCATCAGGTCATATTTTCCGGCCACAGAGTGAAAGACATCCGCTACGCGGGCGGCTTTATCCTGGACGGGGACGGTCTTGAAACCGAAATGGGTAGTCTTGTTGTCAGTCATTGCCCAACGCCGGATTGAGAAAGGCCAACATTGTACACTGACACCGGCGAGGTGTCCCTTGGGCGAGGATGCATCAGGACATTTTACTGATGTACATCAAAATGGCCCCGGCAGTGGTTGTCAGCCGATATAGCGTTCCCGTTTGGCGGTCTTTAGCCGAGCCAGGTCTACGATGATCAGCCCGTCGACACAGTTGGCGAAAGCCGGGTCGATATTGAAACCGGCAAACTGCACACCGCCCAGTTCGCACACTTCGGTGTACTGCTTGAAGAGGGTAGGCACACTGAGGTTCATGTGGGCCAATTCGCTTTTCAGCTGGGTGAATTCTTCCCGCTGATCCACGCCTGGGAATTTCTGCGCCAGTTCGGCCAGTCGATCCTGGTTAATTCGGTAGGGCAGCACCGGTTCCACCAGCTCTTGCAGGGTGGGGTAGTGGCGGCTGTAAAAATACACCAGCATTTCCATGGCCCACTCCGGATAACTGTTACTCAGTGTCACCGGGCCAAACAGGTAGCGGTAGTGGGGGTTTTTGCGCAGAAATGCCCCGATGCCATACCAGAGGTAGTCGAGACTGCGGCGCCCCCAGTATTTGGGTTGCACAAAACTGCGTCCCAGTTCCAGCCCTCGCTCCAGAAAGGGTCTCATGGCGGGGCCGTAGTTAAACAGTTCCGCCGAGTAAAGATGGCCTTGCCCCATATCGTCCAGGCAAACCGTGGCATCGCAGAAGCGGTATGCCCCGGCGATTTCCAGTTCCTCTTCATCCCATAGCAGCAGGTGGAAATAGTGATGATCGTAACCGTCAATGTCGCGGCGGCTGCCGGTACCTTCTCCCACGGCGCGGAAGGCGAGTTCTCTCAGTCGGCCCACCTCGCGCATGATCAGCGAGTCTGGCTGGTAACGGTACAGGTAAATCTTTTTGCCATCACCGGTACTGCCCAACAATTCACACTCCCGGACTGCTTCCCGCAGTTGGGCCCGATTTTCCGGGTGGGCGATAGCGCTGACAGTATTAAAAATGCCTTTCTTGTTCTGACCAATACGGTATAGATGGCGCTTGAACAGCTTGGTCTTTTCCTTCAGCGGCATATTGATACGCTGGTAGCTGTCGTAACTGACCGGCTCTCCAATGCGCACATCCACACAGTTGCGGGCCTGTTTGAACATCTCTCGCACCAGCAGCAGGGTGGAGAGGGGTTTGGCCAGCAGTGACACGCTGTAGAACAGTGCCGAGTTGCGCCCATCCACAAAGATCGGCAATACCGGCGCCTTGCTGTTGATGGCCATGCGCAGGAAGCCACTGCGCCATTCGCCATCGCGGATGCCTTGGGGGCCGAAACGGGACACTTCGCCCGCCGGGAAGATAATCACTGCGCCCTCGTTATCCAGGTGCTCACGGATGGCGGTCAGATTCTGACGGGTGGTGTTGCCACCCATGTTGTCCACCGGCAGCAGCAATTTGTGCAGGGGCTTGATGGTAAACAACAGTTCGTTGGCGACTACTTTCACGTCCGGGCGGGTTTCCCTGACCAGTTTTAACAGAGCCAAGCCATCCAGTGAGCCGATTGGGTGGTTGGCAATGATGACAACCCGGCCCTGGGCGGGGATACGGTGACGCTCGTGATCGCGCACGGTGTAACGAAAGTCGAAATAATCCAGCACCTGTTCGACAAAATCAAAGCCGGATAGCAAGGGGTAGTCCTGCTCAAACTGCTGAAAACTCTGTTCACGGAACAGCATGCGTAGTACGCGGATGATGGGGCGAATTAGTCGGGGATGGCGTTGGTAAAAACCGGGGTAGCGATCCTGGATGAAATGTTCGACGTTTAGCATGGTTTGGGTTGCTCCTTTAACCCCCAGCGTATAACCGTTTTATGACAGCTTTTTGATCAGGGTGTGTCAGATATATGACACACCCTGTTCTGGAAACGGGAAGGAGTGCTTCTGGACGTCGTTATGCCCCAAAGAAAATGGCGCGGCCTTTGCCGCTTTTTTTGGCTTGGTACATGGCAGCATCAGCGGAACTGATGAGTGAGTCGATGGAGGTATCCGGCTTCAAGTCCAAAAAGCAGACGCCCACGCTGGCGCTGACTTTCAGTGTTTTGCCTTCAAACAGGTAGGGTTTGTCGGTGATATTAAGCAATCGCTCGGCGACGAGTTGCGATTTTGCCTGTGCTTTTTCTGGATGGTGGCCCAGGTTGCCGAGGATAACAATAAATTCATCGCCTCCCAGTCGACCGGCGATATCATCTTTGCGGATGACGGATTCCAGTCTTCTGGCAACTTCAACCAACAAAGCATCGCCGGCCTCATGACCGTGGATATCATTGATCGGTTTGAAACCATCCAAATCCATCACCATCACAGCCCCGTATGTGTTGTAGCGTATGCCGCTGGCGTGAACATGTTCCAGGTGTTTGGCGATCAGTCGTCGATTGGCGAGTTGGGTAAGTGGGTCCAGGCAGGACATGTGTTCGATTTGGTTGAGAGCATCCTGGTGGGCCGTCACGAACGGCTTGATGACCCAGAAATAAATAATGGGGATGGACAGAACCACGAGGGCAAAGGCATCGAATGCCGACTCCTGAAAGACGGTCAGATCCATGGCCAGGTGATCGATCAGGGCCATAACAAGAAATTCTGCACCCAGTACCACGCCAACAATACGAACGGTGACCTGAGCCTTACTCGGTAAACTGAATTTTTTATGGGGTGTTTTCATAGGCTTGTTATTGATTTTATTTTCCATGAGTGGCGACTGCACGATCATATTTGCTGGATTTTTGAATAACAACTGATCTATTTGGTATCGCCACATAATGCGCCATTAAAGACGCTAAGTCCGGGCTATTTCGCTCGCCCTTACGATGTCGTTCAGCCAGCTTGGCTGGGTACCTATATTCTTCCCCCTTGTCCGTGATGCTTTGCCAGCCTTACTTCTGATAACTCCCCGCCATTTTGGAAAGACTGATACGGAGTTGTTTTTCTGTTTCCGTGACAATCAACAGTGCGACACCAATAGCGATGATAATCATACCGTCCTGTAGTGACACAGCCTCGGTCTCAAAGATCTTCTGCAGCGCTGGTGTATAGGTAATGGCAAGTTGTGCGAGGCTCAGAGAAATCACCGCCAGCCATACTACCGGTGTGCCGCGCACGGCTTTCCAGGTCAACGAAGTGCCATAGATGTTGCGAATAAAAAACAGGTTGAAAATTTCCAGCACAACCAGAGTATTCATGGCCAGCGTTCTGGCGTGCTCAATGGAGTAGCCACGATCAATGGCATAGCTGTATATACCAAATACGCCGCAGATGAATAGCCCGGAAATCAGGACAACCTGCCACGCCCACGTCCCGGTCAGTAGCGGTTCACTGCGGGGGCGGGGGGGGCGACACATAGTGCTTTCCTCCGTGGGTTCAAAGGCCAGGGCGATACCCAGGGTCACGGTGGTGACCAGATTAATCCAGAGGATCTGTACCGGGGTAACCGGCAGTGACAAGCCCAGCAGCAGTGCCACCACAATGGTCATCGCCTCGCCTGAACTGGTGGGCAGCGTCCAGCTAATGACCTTTTTGATGTTGTCGTAGACGGTTCGTCCCTCGCGCACGGCGGCAACGATGGAAGCGAAATTGTCGTCGGCCAGCACCAGGTCCGCAGCTTCCTTAGCCGCCTCGCTGCC
>JBFICU010000089.1:0-6702 GCA_041581855.1 Porticoccus sp.
GATGGCAATGCGCGCCCTCTCAAAAGACTATCAGCCCACCCAGCACGAAGAGCTTCAAATATGGCGGGAAGCGACCACTATATTTATGACTTCGGGTCACGGCGGCTGTCATCCCATCGGCCTTGCCCTGGCTGCCCAGCAACGGGGTTACGATGTAAAGGTCTGGCTTAACCGGGATACGACACTGTTCGTAGACAGTGTGCGGGATGAAAACAAGAAGCGAGTTATTGAGCTGGTACATCAGGATTTTGTTGCCCAGGCCCAAAAAGAGAAGATCAAGATTCGCTATCGTGATTTTCACCATACCCACCTGATCAGTGAATTCAAGAAGGGTAACTTGCCCATTATCCTGATCAGTACCTACCGGATGGATGGTCGGAAAGCCCCTCATTGGGTAACTATGAGTGGTTACGATGAGGATTGTCTCTATGTGCATGACTCCGATCCCGACCCGGACGAGCAGAGCGCCAGCGGCCTGGATAGCCAGCATCTACCCATCGCCCACGAAGATTTTCTGAAGATGTCGCGTTTTGGACGAAACCCTATCCGCACGGCCGTGATTCTCAAAAAGGTAGTGCGCTAGGGTGGAGAGGGGGTTTATCCCGGGATAGAAGACAAGACAGGTAGTTGTGGATTGAGAAATAGAAAAAAAGGGGCCTTTCGGCCCCTTTTGCATGCTCAGTTAAAGCTGGTTTGATCAGATTCCCGTACTCTGTCCCTGGGGCAGGTTGTCATAAAGGGCCTCTTCTGGTGAAGCATCTAACATGGCTTTGAAGTAGCTGCTTGGCAGAACAATATTGTAGGAGCTCTTGCCGTCGATGGTTAGGTTCATGCCCATGTTGGCGCTGTCAAAAAAGGTAATGAAGGAGAGCGGCAGAGCCATGCGCTCTTCATAGCGGCAGGAAGTCTCGGCACACACATTCTCACTTTTTGAAAGTGAAACCAGTTTTGCTTGTTGAGCGCCATCCTTGATGTTGGCATCTTTGAATGAGCGCCAGTCTTTATCGTTGTACTGGGCGGTGATGTAGAGCACATACTGATCTTCGCCCTGATGGTCTATCGCGCGAACCAGATAAATTTCTGAAAAATTGCTGGCAAGGACCTGATCAGAAAAAGCGAAATTGGGACCGTAAGTGATTTCGCCGTTCACCTTATCCAGTTTGAACTCGATCAGCGTGGAAATCTCTTCAGAAGACTGCCAGTTGATAGTCGATTCCTTGGGCGGTTCCGCAAATGCGGATAGGGAGACCAGCGCCAGGGTGGCTAATATTTTTGATAATAGTTTCATTGCCTAACTCCATTGTGAGCTTTGTTGCATCGGGCATTTTTCAATGGGCTGCCATGCTTGCGTTTTTATGTCTTTCTGGCAACCCTTTTTTATGTCCCCGAGTAGCGCAAATACATTTTCAGGGAGACTTGAAGGTTGCTGCCTGCCCTGAGCCGATGAACTGTTGAGTTGTGGTTGTGATTCCTTTCAGCGCCAATGGTTCCAGCAAGAAGTTTATCCATTGGTGCTTTCACTGTTACGGGCTCTATTTAAAGGTGGATCATTGCCAAGCTCGTCAAGGCGTTGTCTCCGGTGAGTTGTGCTACCATGGCCGATCTAAAACGCTGATCATATAAGCTCCATGGCCGATAAAAATTCTCCTATCGTTGTGACGTTTCCCGTGGGTCCGTTGCAGTGTAACTGCACCATCATTGGTGACCCAGTCAGCAAGAAAGCGCTGGTGATTGATCCGGGTGGTGACGCCCAGTTGATTCTGTCGAAACTCACCGAGCTGGCGCTGAAAGTGGTTGCGATTATCCACACGCATGCGCATTTGGATCACATTCTGGCCGCGGGCGAAATCAAGAAAGCTACCGGGGCACCGATTCAACTGCATAAAGAGGATATGTTTCTCTGGGACGGTGTGGCCCAACAGTGTGTCATGTTCGGGGTGCCGAAAATTTCGTTACCGAGGCCGGATGGCTACCTGACAGATGAGCACGACCTTGGCTGCTGTGAAGGTGTGGCCATCCATACGCCCGGCCATACACCTGGCTCGACCAGTTTCTGGTTTGAACCCGCCAGAACATTGATCGCCGGGGACACCCTGTTTCGTGGTGGCATCGGCCGCACGGATTTTCCCGGTGGTGACTACAACCAGATCGTCAAATCCATTCGTCAGCGACTGTACACGCTGGAGGATGATGTCTCAGTGGTGACAGGTCATGGCCCCGGCACCACCATAGGCGTTGAAAAACGCAGCAACATGTTTGTGCGGGCCTGATTGGCCTGTGTTACTCGAGGATAACTGCCCATGAAACAACAGATACTGGCGATGCTGGAGTTACAGGACGCCATGAACAGCAAGGTCAATAGCAACTGGGCAGAACAGGATTTTGCCTGGTACCGGGCCATCTGGGTGGAGTGTGCGGAATTGCTAGATCACTACGGCTGGAAGTGGTGGAAAAAGCAGACTCCTGATGCGGATCAGGTGAAGCTGGAACTCGTGGACATCTGGCATTTTGGTTTGAGTATCTTGCTGCTGGATTCTGAGGGGCATGAAGCTATTGCCGAACTGGTGGAGCAGCAATTTACTGAAGCCAGACCCTCCGGGGATTTCCGTGAAGATCTTGAGGCCTTTACGTTGCACACCTTGCAGACCCGAAAGTTCGATGTGGCGGGTTTTGCTGCCATGATGGCCGGTATTGATCTCAGTTTTGACGAGCTGTATATACGTTATGTCGGCAAGAACGTGTTGAATTTTTTCCGCCAGGATCACGGATACCAAGACGGTAGCTACCGCAAACAGTGGGGTGGCAAAGAGGACAATGAGCATCTGGTGGAAGCTGTTGCCGAATTAGACCACAACAGTTCTGAATTCAAAGACTTGCTCTATCAGGCATTGCGTCTACGCTATCTCACTGATGCCTGATTGGACGTGTAACCCTTTGGTCACATGGTGAAAAACTATACAATGGCGCCCCTTTTATCACTGCCAACAACCTGTAACGACAAATCATGACTGAATTTGACACCCGTAAAGAACGGCTGGAGTTTAACAAGCTGCAAAAGCGTCTGCGCCGCAATGTGGGCACGGCCATCGCCGACTACAACATGATCGAGGAGGGAGACAAGATCATGGTGTGTCTTTCCGGCGGCAAGGATTCCTACTGTATGCTGGATATCTTGCTGAATTTGCAGAAGACTGCGCCTGTATCGTTTGACGTGGTGGCGGTTAATCTCGATCAGAAGCAACCAGGATTCCCCCCGGAAGTTCTACCCCATTACCTCACCAACCTGGGCGTGCCGTTCCATATCCTGGAAAAAGATACCTACAGTGTGGTCACCGAGTTAGTGCCAGAAGGCAAGACCTACTGTGGCCTCTGCTCACGGTTACGCCGCGGAACCTTGTACGCATTCGCCCAGCAGATTGGGGCCACCAAGATTGCATTGGGTCACCACCGCGATGACATTATTGAAACCCTGTTTCTGAATATGTTCTATGGCGGCAAGCTCAAGGCCATGCCGCCCAAGCTGCTCAGTGATGACAAACAGAATGTCGTGATTCGTCCTCTGGCTTACTGTAAGGAAGAGGATCTGGTGGAATATGCCGAACTGAAACAATTCCCCATTATCCCCTGTAATTTGTGTGGCTCTCAGGACAACCTGCAGCGCCAGGTGATCAAGGATATGTTGCAGGGATGGGAAAAGCAGAATCCAGGTCGTATGGAAACGATTTTTGCCGCAATCAAGAGTGTTGCTCCCTCGCAGTTGGCGGATACCGAACTGTTTGATTTTACTAACCTCAGAATCGACCGCCCATCACGAATTGGTATGGTTAATCTGTGGGAAGGTCAGAGCAATGATGTGTGTGAGTCCGCTTGATGCTCAATGACTGGATAGCGGCGTCCTGTAAGCTGTTAAACCTTGATGCGCTGAAGGCTCTTTATGTGCTGCAGGCTCTTCACCCGCTAAAGGCTTTTGCCTTTCGAGGCCTTGGTGATGCCCCTATAATGGGTCGCTTCGATCTGCTGGATATTGCCCCATGAGTTACCAGGTGCTGGCCCGAAAATGGCGCCCTCGCAATTTCAGCGAGATGGTCGGACAGGAGCACGTGCTGCGGGCGTTGATCAATGCCCTGGATAGCAACCGGCTGCACCATGCGTACCTGTTTACCGGTACGCGCGGAGTGGGCAAAACCACTATTGCCCGGATTCTCGCCAAGTGCCTGAACTGTGAGCAGGGCGTGAGCTCTACGCCTTGTGGTACATGCAGTGCTTGTGTCTCCATTGCGGAAGGACGTTTTGTCGATCTGATTGAAGTGGATGCGGCCTCCCGGACCAAAGTGGAAGATACTCGCGAGCTGTTGGACAACGTCCAGTACGCGCCTACAGTTGGTCGCTTCAAAGTCTACTTGATTGACGAAGTACACATGCTCTCCGGGCACAGTTTTAACGCCTTGCTGAAAACCCTTGAAGAGCCGCCTTCCCACGTCAAGTTCCTGTTGGCGACTACCGACCCGCAGAAGTTGCCGGTCACCATTCTGTCGCGCTGTCTCCAGTTCAATCTTAAGAATCTCAGCCCTGAGCGAATTGTCGAGCATCTTCAATTTGTGCTGGGCGAGGAGAAGGTTCCCAACGAAGAAGCCGGTTTATGGGCGCTGGCTCGTGCCGCCGATGGCAGTATGCGCGATGCTCTGAGCCTGACGGATCAAGCTATTTCCCACGGTGCTGGCAAGCTGACAGAAGTTGAAGTGAATAGCATGCTCGGCACTATTGACCTGAGTGCTATCGCCGATATCGCGAGAGCGCTTGCCAATCGTGACGGTACTGAAGTGCTGGCTGTGGTGGATCGCATGGCGGAGCATGCGCCGGATTATAGTGTGGCGCTGGGTGATCTGCTCTCTGTGTGGCACCGAGTGGCTATTTGCCAGACAGTTCCTGATGCACTGGATAATCGCCATGGTGATTATCAGTTGGTTCAGGAGCTGGCCAAAGCCCTGAGCCGCGAAGATGTCCAGCTGTTTTACCAGATAGCCCTGTTAGGTCGTCGCGATTTACCCTTGGCGCCTGAACCGCGCCTGGGATTTGAAATGGCGCTTTTGCGCACATTGACCTTCCGTCCAGTGGCTGAAGGCCATATAGAACCCCCTGCAGTGACTGCAGGCGTTAATCAGCATACGTTGGTCGGGGAGGGAGACACCCCGGTAAAAAAGTCTGAGCCGACTGCCGCGGTGACCAGTGAGGTTCACCGCAATGAGTCTGTTAACCCGGCTTTTTTACAGGCAGAGCCAGAAACAGGACATCATGACGTACCCTCGGAAGAGGAGATGCCAGTACTCCCTATCGAATACTATGAGGCATTTGCAGAGACAGATAAGGGGCGTCCAGAGCCTGAGCTGATATCGACAGAGACGTTGCTGAGCTTTTCTCGCGAGACCAGGGCATTCCGTAATTTTTCCCCTGTGACACCCCCACTGGAGCAAGCGTCAACTGAGCCCGATACTACGCCCTCGGCCATTGAGGCCCATGCCAATCCTGCAGAGGTTGAGAGCCCTGTTTCGACTTTCTCCCTTGAGACGTTAGAACCGGATAATTGGTTGGCGCTCTACCAGCACTTGAACATCGGTGGTCTGTTACAGAATACGGCCGCTAACTTGGCGTTGGTCGAGGTTTCTGGGCAGCAGTTGCGATTTGTACTCGATATCGACAACAGTACACTCTACGAAGATGGGCATCAGCAACGTTTGGCCGAAGCGCTTGGCGAATATTTCGGAAAGCCCATTTCTGTTGTCATAGAAGTGGGGGTGGTTGCCTCAGAAACGCCGCTGGTTAGCCAGGAAAGAATGCGCCGGCAGCGCCAGGAAGATGCAGTGAGTAGCTTAAGGCAAGACCCCTATGTTCGCCGCATAACCGACATGTTTAACGGTGTGCTACTGGAAAAAACGATTAAATCAATAGATTAAGTTTTTATGGTAATAATATGAATATTAACGAATTAATGAAACAAGCTCAGCAGATGCAGGAAAAAATGAAGCAACTGCAGGCCGAGGCCGCAAAGGCAGAGGTAATAGGGGAATCCGGCGCCGGATTGGTGACGGTGGTCATGAATGGCCGCCACGATGTACATAAGGTCACTATTGATCCGAGTGTGTTGTCTGAAGACAAGGAATTCCTGGAAGATCTGCTGGCTGCAGCAGTGAATGATGCCGTGCGTAAAGTCGAGGAGACACAGCGACAGCAGATGGAGAAGTTGACTGGTGGCATGCAGATGCCGCCGGGTTTTCAGATGCCGTTTTGATGGCAAAGCCTGAAGTCCTTTTTATCCAGACCGGAAACGCTTGTGTACAGTCCCCTGATTGACGAATTGATAGACGCTTTGCGCTGCTTGCCAGGGGTTGGCCCCAAGTCGGCACAGCGCATGGCATTGCAGTTGCTCGAGCGCAACCGTCAGGGAGCAACACGGTTGGTTGAGGCGCTGGAGCAGGCTGTTGAGCATGTAGGTCGTTGCCAGTTGTGTCGCACGCTCACAGAGCACTCAGTTTGCGAAATCTGCGCTAGTCCGCGTAGGGATATTCATCAGCTGTGCGTGGTAGAAACGCCAGCAGACTTGTTCGCCATAGAGCAGAGCGGTAGCTACCGCGGACGCTATTTTGTTTTGTTGGGCCATTTGTCGCCCATTGATGGTATCGGACCCGAGGCTATCGGTGTAGATCA
>JBFICU010000090.1:0-6681 GCA_041581855.1 Porticoccus sp.
GGAGCGTTATGCTGGAGTGGCCCCCGAGAGGAGCTGCCGATGAATCTCTACGCGGAGCTTTTTGAAGCAAAGGCAACAGTAGTAGGTTCGCGTAAGGCCGAGGAGGGCGCAGATGTCTAGCTTTGTGCCCTACGCCAAAACTTCTGCTACTGCAGTGATAGAGAAAAGTACACCGGAAGTTTGTCGAGCATTAGGTAAGCCAAGTTTACGTTACTACTTGTATCTTCCCGAGAGCCTGTCCAAGAAGACCCGGGTCATGGTTTGCATCCACGGGATTTCTCGTAATGCCAAAGAACAGGTCAAAGCATTTAGCCAACAAGCTGGTGAAGAAGACTGCATTATTGTCGCCCCCTACTTCAGTAAGAAGCACTATCGAGGTTATCAACGCCTGGAGATGGGTTCTGCGGGTTACACTTCTGCGGAAGCCCTCAACACAATTCTATGTGATGTAAAAAAACGCTACGCCATTAATACCGAGTATTTTTCTCTGTTTGGTTACTCAGGTGGCGCTCAATTTGCTCACCGTTACGCCATGCTTTACCCGGAGCGAATCAACAAGCTCATCATCGCTTCCGCTGGTTGGTATACCTTTCCCGACAGGCACCAAAAATATCCATTTGGGCTTAAGTCAACTCAGGATTTCCCAGTAGACCTGTCTAAAAACATCGGAGCCTTCCTCAAGCTAAAGATACGAGTACTGGTTGGGGAGTTTGATAACGTCAATGATCCCGGACTAAATCGCAGTAAAAAAATAAACCAGCAACAGGGCTATCACCGTCTGGAAAGAGCCAACCGATGGGTCCATGCATTACAAAATCTCTGTCTCGCTATGGGGGCGACATCAGATCTTCGCCTGATCACCATCAAGGGCTGTGGGCATTCGTTCGAGAGCTGTGAACGACTCGGAAATATTGGTAACCACTTGTTTACAAAAGACAATTAATTCAATTAACAATGATCTCTTAAAGGATAAGGACGGCAATATGTATCAACGAATTACTTGTGCATCAGCAATAATGACCTTGGCTCTAGTGGCCACTACAAGCCATGCTGGAAATGCGCTGCAGGATGCAACCTCATATAAGTCTGAGGATGGTGATTTTACGATAAAGTTGAAAGGGCGCGTTCACCTGGATGCCGCCACTGCCGATGACGATGTCACGAAGCTGGATGACGATGTGGATTTGCGGCGGCTTCGGCTTGGTGTTGCTGGTACCGTCATGAAAGACTGGACCTACACCTATAATTACGATTCTGAGTCTGATGAGGGTTATCGCGTAAAAGGTGCCTATATTGGCTACAAAGGATTTGATCACGTCAGAATATCTGTTGGTAACATCCAGCAACCGTTCAGTCTGGAAGAACTTACCAGCTCAAATCATATCCCTTTCATGGAGCGCAGCCTTGCCAACGCATTTGCTCCCAGTTACACGGTAGGTGCACTGGTTAAAACCTGGGGTGATCACTGGTCGTTTGCAGGTGGTTATTTCGATGATAATTTGGCGGATCGTCATAATAATAACGAAGGCAGTCATAGTCTTGCTGCCAGGTTCACTTTTAATCCTATTGATAAGCGGGGATACAAAGTTCACCTTGGCGCCTCAACTGTCTATCGAAATGTCGGTTCAAACCAGACGGTAAGTTATAGCTCTCGCCCGGAAAGTTACGTCACCGATGCAAAGCTGATCTCTACCAGCACGCTTTTTGATGTCGATGACATTCAGACCTACGGTTTGGAAGCAGCCTTAATCAAGGGTTCCTGGTTATTACAGGGTGAGGCCATGCGGGCAGATGTCTCTAGAAAGGACAATGCAGACCCAACATTTGATGGAGGGTATGTTCAAGGTGGTTGGATAGTAACAGGAGAAAATTACAGGTATTCAGGCAAAAATGGCAGCTTCAAGCAAATCAAGCCGAAGTCCAAGTATGGGGCAGTAGAGTTCGCCGTTCGCTACAGTACACTCGATCTTGAAGATAAAAATGTCACAGGAGGAGAAGAAGATAATGTGACACTGGGTGTTAATTGGCACATCAATCAAAATCTGCGCATTATGGCGAATTATGTTTATGCAGATGCCTCTCCGAACCGGAATGGTCTTGATGAAAATGCAGACATTCTTCAGCTCCGTCTCCAAGCGTACTTTTAGTAAAAAGATGGACTTCTTGTACTGGGCAGGTATGGGGAGTCCCCGATCATTTACTTAATGGATATCCATTAACACACGAGTGGTAATTCTTGTGTGGGTTCAAAGGTGAAAAGCTGCCGGATTTCTATTAGAGGTAGCATTTTGATAGTTTTATTTAAAGATCATGGCGTGTGAACTATCGTCAGAAATAAGTGACTAACTATTACGCTGGAACTTCTCCCCAACGAACAGCAAAGCCTACCCCGATCACCAAAATGGTCGGGGTTTTTTGTTGCTCGTCAAAAGGGACACTTTGTTGTGAATCTCAAGCGGCTTGTGGGGCTCGGTAAGGTGTTCAATAACGGGATTGAGGCTAACGGAATTGAATGCTGGGCCAGTGATGTTGCTGCTGATCAACGTCATAAAGTTCATCATTGGGAATGGGGCGAAAGTCTCCTTCGGCAGGTGGGGTGGCCAAAAGATCAAGGTTAACTTCGCGGAGTTCTCCGCCATCAGGCAGGCCGGTTTGGGGGTTCCAGTGAAGTTGATAGTAAATGCCAAACCAAGGATTGATACCGTAGTCTTTGGTGGAGCGTCGAATAAATAGCAGGTCATATTCGAGATCCACGAGATCGTCAGATGTTATCCGACGTTTATTTTCGTAGGGGTAGGGTAGGTGACAAAGCTGGTAAGTATCAGCGGTGATACATTTAAAAGGGCGCATGGAAAGAAAGTGGTTAGTAAATTTGCTGTCATCCATGGTCACCCTGCTTTGAAAAGTTCCTGTTGAGTTTGGGGTCAAGCTCAACTGCCCGATTGCGGTTTCCTGTTTGGCAGTATCCACCAGATAGATGTCTAACTCGATGGGATCTGTGGCGTGGGCAATAGTGAAGAAGGGCGAGACGACAGCCAGTAATAGAATCTCATGGATGGCAGATTTGAAGTACATTAGTCGTAGGCATGCAGTAGCTTGTTTTTTTAAGCCTAGACGATTTCTGAGCGGAATGAATCCTACTTCCGTACCGCTTTTTCCCCGTCGTTAGAATACGTTGCGAGACTCATGCGGGGCTATGGCTGAAACCAGAGGGGTAGAACTGAGGGGCTTATATTAGGAATTTGGTCGGTGTGAGAGGATTTGAACCTCCGACCCCTTCCTCCCGAAGGAAGTGCGCTACCAGGCTGCGCTACACACCGGCGGCGCGCATTATATCACTCTCTTTTAGACTGTCCATGCCTCCTGGTATACGCTTGAGGTGTTAGACGACGTGACCATTGACAGCGTTTGGGTTTTCATAACACAATTTGTCTCCGCTTTTGGAATCAAGCAGGGCGTTGAATGCCAAGATCATCTTCTGATAGTACCGATAAAATTCGTGCCAAGAAAAAGCGTTTTCTGGCTCGCGAAGAACGTATTATTGAAAAGGCGCTGTCACTACTGATACGCGATGGTATCGACAAAGTCACGGTGTCTGCGATTTCCAAAGAAGCGGGGGTAGGAAAGGGTACGGTCTATAAACATTTCCTGACCAAAACCGAAATTCTCATGCGGATCGTACTCGACTACGAACGCAACATTACCGAGAACCTACGCATGGGGATTGAGGCGACTGATGCCGGTGACCCTGGCGCCGCAGCGCGTTCCTATTTCAAGGCACGGCTTTCAAACCCCTCTCTGGATCGATTGGTACAGTTGCTTGAGGTCAAGCTTCAGGGCAACGAAGAAATCACTGAAAAGATGGCTGAACTCCACAAGTTACGGCGTTCCAATGTCGATGCGTTGAATGCCATGATCGCCAAGCTGATTGATAAGGGTATTCTTGAGGATGTCCCGCCGACCTACCATTATCTGGCATGCTGGGCATTAGCGCAGGGGGCTGTCGAGGCGTACTTTAATGTCAGCTACGGTGCTGACCTGGAAGACAAACAGGATTTCCTCCGCTTTATTGCCAATATTGGTATCACCATGGGCAATCTGGGCCAATTGCGCGACAACAAAGTTTTTTGACCGTCCGGTGATACCCCCATATCAATCCCTGATTGACAGTGCTCTTGCATTGCAACGTCAACAAGAAGGTAACTTGCCGCCAATAGATTGTTGGCAGCCCCCTTTGAGCGGCGATATGCCCTTGGTTATTCGACGCGACGGTCACTGGTTCCACCAGGGCGTACCGATCGAACGAGAGGCCTTGGTGAAGCTATTTGCCAGTATTCTCAAGCGGGAAGGGGACGAATACTTTCTCGTTACCCCTGTTGAGAAATGGCGCATTCAAATTGAGGATGTGCCATTTCAGGTGATTTCACTGGAAGTTCTGGCAGAAGGTACTCCTGAACAGGTTTTGTGCTTTTGCACCAATATGGGTGATCAGGTAATTGCCAGTGCTGAAAATCCTTTGCGTGTCACCAGCGATAATAAAACTGGCGAGCCATCTCCTTACCTGTTGGTGCGCCACAATCTTGAAGGCAGACTCAGTCGAGCTGTCTATTACCAGCTAGCCGAGCTGGCTCAGCAATACCCGCTATTGAAAAACAAATGCCACGGCGTGATTAGCCGTGGCACCTTCTTTGCGTTGCAATAATTCCATCCAAATATATTAAGGTATAACCTTAATTAATATATGTAACACTTTGTATTATTACATATTTGGGTAGTTTGGCCCGCCTGATCCTTCTGGTGTCACCCACGTGATGTTTTGACTCGGATCCTTGATATCGCAGGTCTTACAATGAACACAGTTCTGGGCATTAATCTGGAAATGCTTTGAGCCATCGGCACTTTCTACAATTTCATAAACGCCTGCCGGGCAGTAGCGTTGGGCCGGCTCGTCATAAAGCGGCAGATTGTGGCTTATGGGAATCTCGGGGTTTTTCAGCAGCAGGTGGCAGGGCTGATCTTCCTCGTGATTGGTGTTGGAAAGAAAGACCGATGACAACTTGTCAAAGCTGAGTTTGTTGTCCGGTTTGGGGTAGTCGATCTTTTTCGCGTCACGGGCCGGTTTCAGCTTGCTGAAATCGGGAGTTGGATCGGTGAGGGTCCAGGGCAGCTTGCCGTTGAAGATATTGATATCGATAAACGCATAGGCGGAACCGAGGATATTGCCCCACTTGTGCTGGGCCGGCCCGAAATTGCGCTGCTGATAGAGTTCCTTGTAGGCCCAGCTATCCTGGTAGCTTTTAGTGTATTCGCTTAACTCATCCTGCTGCCGATCAGCTGAGATAGCGGCCGCGGCGACTTCGGCAGCGATCATGCCGGATTTCATGGCGCAATGAATGCCTTTGATTTTGGCAAAGTTCAGGGTGCCGGCGTTGTCACCAATCAACAGACCACCGCTAAAGGTCATCTTGGGTTGTGATTGCAGGCCACCTTTGACCAGTGCCCGTGCACCGTAGGAAATGCGCTCCCCACCTTCCAGATACTGTTTGATCACCGGATGATGCTTGTAGCGCTGAAACTCATCAAACGGGCTGACATAGGGGTTGGAGTAGGAGAGGTCGGTAATTAGTCCCAATGCTACCTGATGGTCTTCCAGGTGATACAGGAAGCCGCCGCCGGAGGAGTCACTCTCACTGAGCGGCCAGCCGGCACTGTGAACAACTAGGCCGAGGTGGTGGTTTTCTGGTGGTACACGCCACAATTCCTTGATGCCGAGACCATAGTGCTGGGGCTGCTGTGTATCCTTATCAAGGGCAAAACGCTCGATCAGCTGCTTGCCCAAGTGACCACGGCAGCCTTCTGCGAAGAAAGTGTATTTGGCGCGCAACTCCATGCCTGGTATGTAGGCATCCTTATGCCCACCATCAGATGCCACACCCATATCGCCAGTGACAATACCGCGTACCTCGCCATTTTCGCCGTAGAGTACGTTAGCGGCAGTAAAGCCCGGAAAGACTTCAACGCCGAGATTTTCCGCCTGCTCTGCCAGCCAGCGACAGAGATTGCCCAGGCTGATGATGTAATTGCCGTGGTTGTGCATGGTCTTGGGTGCGAACAGGGAGGGCACTTTGATGCCGCGTTCCTTGGTGAAGACGTAGATATCATCTTCACGCACTTCAGTGCTGATGGGGGCACCGAGTTCCCGCCATTCCGGGAACAGTTCATCCAGGGCTCTGGGTTCGAAAACCGCGCCGGAGAGGATATGGGCGCCGACTTCAGAACCTTTCTCCACAACCACCACGGATAGGTTTTCATTAACCTGTTTGAGACGACAGGCGGCAGCCAGGCCAGCCGGTCCAGCGCCGACGATAACGACGTCGTAATCCATATATTCACGTTCCACGGATATCTCCTTCAGGTTCTTATGCTTGGCGGGCAGACGGTGATTTTGAGAAGCGGGAATTTTAGCCGTTATACCCTTGTGGTGCCATGCAGAATTGGGACTCGGCAGTCAGTACTCTCGGGTCAGTCTTAGATTGCCATAAAAGAGGGGGTTTGCCTTGATTTGCCTCGGTCAGGGCGGCATTATTACGCCCCTTCAAAGCTAACCGACCATTTTCAAAGGGTATTTCATGAAAGTACTTGTCGCTGTCAAACGCGTTGTGGACTACAACGTCAAGGTAC
>JBFICU010000091.1:0-6675 GCA_041581855.1 Porticoccus sp.
AATAACCGGAGGGCCCGTCGATAAGACCCGCAAACCCTCCCTCAGAGTTGTTAAATAGAGGAAAGAGTGATGTCTGATTCCATTGTGATTGTTGGTATGGCGAGAACGCCTATCGGCAGCATGCAAGGCCAGTTCAATGGTGTGCCTACAACCGATCTGGGTGCTACTGCAATCAGAGCCGCTGTTGAGCGCGCCGGTGTCGCCCCCGAAAAAATCGGCTCAGTGGATATGGGCTGTGTTCTGACCGCCGGGCTGCGGCAGGCTCCGGCGCGGCAGGCTACGCTGGGTGCGGGATTGCCGAGCAGTGTAAACGCTGCCACTCTCAACAAGGTGTGTGGTTCCGGCATGAAAGCGGTGATGAACGCCTTTGACAGCTTGACTCTGGGTAATGTCGATGTGGCGGTGGCTGGTGGTATGGAGAGTATGAGCAATGCCCCTTACCTGATGCTGCAAGGCCGCGGTGGCTACCGTTTTGGCCATGCCCAGATCTTTGATCATATGACCATGGATGGGCTTGAAGATGCATACAATGGCCAAGCCATGGGCATATTCGCCGAGCAGTGCGTTGAGAAATACGGTTTTACCCGCGAGGAGCAGGATGCCTTTTCCATCACCTCTCTCGAGCGCGCCAAAAAGGCCATTACCGAAGGAAAGTTTGAAAGCGAAATCGCCCCGGTTACTGTGTCTAGCCGTAAAGGGGAAGTGCAGTGCAGTATCGATGAGCAGCCCGGCAAATCTAACCCGGATAAAATCCCTACCATGCGTCCGGCCTTTATCAAGGACGGTACTGTCACTGCGGCCAATTCCAGCTCCATCAGTGACGGCGCTGCTGCGCTGGTACTAACCCGCCAGTCTGTCGCGGAAGCACAGGGTCTCAAGCCGCTGGCGCGGATTGTCGCCCATACCTCTCACTCTCAGGAACCTGAGTGGTTTACCACAGCACCCGTCGGCGCGATCACCAAGCTGCTGGCCAAAGTGGGCTGGAGCAAGGACGAGGTCGACCTGTATGAGATCAACGAGGCGTTTGCCGTGGTGACTATGGCGGCTATGAAGGAGTTGGATTTGCCCCACGAAAAAGTCAACGTGCATGGCGGTGCTTGTGCTTTAGGTCACCCGATTGGTGCTTCTGGCGCTCGTATTATCGTTACGCTGCTATCTGCTATGCAGACCTATGGCAAGCGTAAAGGTATTGCTGGTATTTGTATTGGTGGTGGTGAAGCTACGGCGCTAGCGATCGAATTGCTGTAACAGCTGCTACTAACAAAAAAATGGCCCCTACAGGGGCCATTTTTTATGTCCGTAAAACATCAGTCGATGTATTCGAATACTTTTACCACACGCCGGGCGCCTCTGGTGGTGCTGGCGACCAATGCAGCCTGGTCACCCGTGCTGCGTTTTACCAGCCCCATCAAATAGACCACGCCGTTTTCAGTCACTACTTTAATGCGTGTGGATTTGATGTTTTTTTCGGCAATCAACTTGGAGCGTACTTTGGTGGAGAGCCACACATCGTTGCTGCGTGAGACCAATGTTGAAGTGCCGATGACCTGTAATTCATTGTGTACCTGACGCACCCCTCTGAAATCACGAGCAGTATTGCCTGCGAGAGTGCGCAGGTCGTTGGAAGAAACTTCACCCGTCAGCAAAATGACGCCGTTGTAGGCGTTAATGTTGACGTGAGCATGCTCGAGATTGGGATGAGCTTTCTTGATATTCACACCGATTAACGTTTCCAGCTCCCAGTCATCAATATCGGTTCCCAGAGATGTTTCGGTAGGATCGGGATGAATGGGCTCATCGGTGGTGGCATGAATAATATTAGTACAGCCAGTTAGGCCGACGACGCTGATCAGCAGCAGGGCTGCCAGGCGTTGAAACATCAGGAGGTTCCTCCAAAAAGTTGTTGATCAATTAATTCACAAAGACAAAACAGGCTCAGTAGATGAACTTCGCTAATGCGGTGGCGCTCAGTGTGGTCCACACGAATTTCGATGTCATCGCCGCTGAGTAGTGCAGAAAGATCGGTGTCTCCGGCCCCGGTAAAACCGATTACAGACATGTCTCGGTCGTGTGCTGTGTGGATGGCCTGCACTAAATTGCTGGGATTGGTGCCGAGGCTAAAAATCACCAGCAAGTCGCCGGGCTGTCCGAGGGTCTTAACCTGCCGACTGAACATTTCGCTCACGCTATTATAGTGTCCTATTGCCGTGATGAGGGCGCTGTCATTATTGAGGCAGACAGCAGGAAATCCAGGTCGTTCCAACTTGTATTGCAGTAGCAGTGATTGGGTGAAAATATTCGATAGTGCTGCAGAGAGGCCATTGCCGCAGCAGAGTACCTTATATCCCTGAAGTAACTGTTCAGCAGTTTTAGTGCTGGCGCTCGCAATCAGGGGAGCGAGGTTTTCTCCGGCAGCCATTTTCGCTTCGATGCTTTGGTGAAAAAGCTCTATAACGGTTGATTCCATGGGTCACTATCACAGGCTGAAGGCATTTCGCAGCCATTCTACCTGATACTCTCCTTTCTTGCCGTTGTCTTTGCTCAGGCAGAAGGCGTCAAAACGACAGGGGATTTTTTCCCACAGCTGTTTGGTCTGTAAGTAGTACTGGGCAGTGGCGATTATTCGCCGCTGCTTGGCGCTATCAATACTTTGGGCTGCACTGGCAAAGCCGGTATGGCGCCTCAAGCGGACTTCCACAAATACCAGCGTGGAGCCGTCCATCATGATCAGGTCAATTTCACCCCTGGACGTTCGATAATTAAGATCAAGGGTTTTGAGGCCGCATCGTTCTAAGTAAGTTCTTGCCCAGCGCTCAGCCTGGATGCCTTGATTGGGCTGTGCTGTTTTTCGGTGGAACAAATACTTCATACCGCTAAAATCCGTTTATTGGGCATGTCCTAGGGTACCGTAACCCGCTTTATCATCAATCTCAACGGGGGGAGGGCTGTACATTGTCAATAAATAGCATGACTTGCCGGGAGTGGTAGGGAAACCTAACATGCGGGATTATCACTTGAGTGGATAAGGGGTTCACCGTGTTAAAGCAAAAGGGTCGTTGTCTGGTAACAGCGTTTTTTGCAAGCCTGCTATTCGGTATGGCGGGCTGGGCACTAGAATCTGAACTGCCTCAAAACCTGGATTTCAGCAGTCTGGTTGATCAATTTGGCCAGCCTTTTCGGGGGCAGGGGAGTATGGCTTTGGTGATGGTTGTAAATGGCATGAAAGCGAAAAACATGGTGCGCGATACTCTGGCTGAGCTGGATGTCAGCTGCTTACAGCAGGGGCGTGTCATTTATCTGGCGAACATTAGTGGCATGCCAAAAATGATCTCCAAGTTGGTCGCCGTACCCCGCCTGCGCAAACTGGGTTACCCGGTTTGGCTCGATTATTCGGGTCATGTGACCAAAACGTTGCCGACACGAAAAGATGAAGTGACGCTACTGTCAATTGATTCAGAGCAAGCTATCAGCTTGGCTAGCCATTTGAAATCGGGCGAGGAGCTTAGAGCCAAGCTAATGGCTGAATGTGGCTCGCTTGACTCTGAACCGGGCGGTTAATTGTTACTGAGCTGCGGGGCGGGTCTAACCCTGCCGCCACGGAACAGAGCCCATGGTTGCTCTCGCACGATGGCTCCCTTATCACCCAACTGCAGGGTGCCGGTGCTTCCTGAGAGCCGGGTGTCAGGAAGTAGCCGCATTTGAGTTAACCCCTGATGCAGGTGGTAGGCGTCAATGCCCAAGGCAAACATATGTCGGTAAATGGGTGGCAGATTGGTGGCAGGTTGCAATTTGTCACCCCCTGCGCTTGGAAGAGTCCACGGCATGGCGCTGAAGCGTATATTCTCCAGATCGCGGTTGCGGCCGGGATCGTCCACACCGGTATACAGCTGAGAGGTGCCGTAGATTTGCAGATCACTGGCAAAAAGGAAATCCAGCGTGGGTTTTATCTGGCGTGCCTGATCCGGGTAGGCGACCATAAAAACCATATCCAGATCTTGGCGTCGTCTAGGGGTAA
Source organism: Porticoccus sp. (assembly GCA_041581855.1). Classification (GTDB taxonomy): domain Bacteria; phylum Pseudomonadota; class Gammaproteobacteria; order Pseudomonadales; family Porticoccaceae; genus Porticoccus. Next base: position 4,016 of record JBFICU010000091.1, read on the forward strand.
AGAAGATCGTTTTACCCAACAGCTGCTGTAAGCGTTTTTTGCGCTCCTCGCTCTGTTCGACGTGCAGTACAGGCTTCAGCAGCGGGGTGAAATCACTTTGTGCTATGTCATAGGCGGGTGCTTCAAGCAGTGTTCCTCCGTGCTCAGTCCAACGTTCACGAAAAGCGGTCAGCGCGCGTTCGCCCCAGCCTGAATTGGGCGTAATGGCCAGTGCAGTGCGCTGGCCCTCTACCCAGGCGCGGTCGGCAATCTGCCTTGCCTCATCGCTGACGGATAGGCCGAACTGATAAAAATTACTCGGGATGGGCGTTGACATGTTTTCCAGATAATTCAGGGCAACGGTGGGTACCGGTAGTGTCGGCATGGCCAAAAGCTGCTCGACTTTTTCACGCTGGACAGGGCCAATAATCAGTTGGGCGCCATCGCTTACAGCCTGTTGATAGATGGGTGCAATGTCTTCACTGCGTGAAGTGTCGTAAAAGCGGATCAGCGGTGTGTCGCCACCATAACTCCGCGCTTCGTACCAGGCCGCTAGCAGACCGCTGCGAATGGCTTTGCCTGCTTGGGCCAAGGAGCCTTCAAAAGGTAGTAGTACAGCAATTCGCGTGGGCAGGGAGTCGGCAATCTGCTGCAGCGCCACCAGGCTGGCCGGGGCTGTCACCGTGGCCGGATGAGAGGGCCATTTGGTCTTCCACAGTTGGATTAGGCTGAGCTGCTGATTCACATCGCCCTGGCTGTTGCGGATGATGCTAGCCAGGCTGTACCAGCCCTGTAATGTCGGGTCTGTTTCTTTCTCAAGCAGGGAGGCAAGGTGCTGTTGAGAAATATGGGTCAGTACCTGCCAGAGTTGTTCGTGGGCGTATTCGCGCTCTTCTGTATTGGTGGTCAAGGTAGACAGCGCCGCGAATGAACGGATGCTGTTTTCATCTTCGCCGAGCAGTGAAAAAAGCTCACCACGCATCTTGTGCCATTGGGTCTGTTGGGTAAGCGGCAGTCGATAGGCGATGGCGGCCATTCGTCCGTCTGTTAACAGATCCCGTGCTTGAAAAAATTGCTCTTTCTGTAGGGACAGCTTCGCAAAAAGCAGGATGTAGTCGCCAAAGCGCTCATCCGGAAGCTCTGTTGCATTAATGGCTTCGAGTGTCTGTAAGGCTTTGAGTGGATTGCCAGCCTGCTCCAGCCAGCTGGCGGCGTTGAGTTGGTGGTGCTGCTTCTGGGGTGGTATGCTGCCCGCGGCCTGTGCCAGCTCTAGTTCCGCAAGTTCCTCTGGGGTGTCGATATGCTGCTTGGTGGGGACTACAGTGCCCGACTGGCTGCATCCGCCGAGCAGAATGGTCAGCCAAAGCAGAGCGACTGCAGAAATACGAAACTTGAACATAGGTGTGGCTTCTTTATATGGCAGGTGAATTGTATGTGGTAGCTACGCCGATCGGCAATCTTGGGGATATGGTACCCCGTGCCGTTGAGGTTCTCCATGCCGCAGATCTCATCGCTGCGGAAGATACTCGTCACAGTGGTCGCTTACTGAAACATCTGGGCATTGAGAAGCCAATGGTGGCCTACCATGATTATGGCGACGAGCGTCAGGTGGGGCGGATTATCCAGGCACTCGAGCGGGGGCAGAAGGTGGCGTTAATTTCCGATGCGGGAACGCCGTTGATCTCTGACCCCGGCTATCGGCTGGTGCGTGACGTGCGTCAGCGGGGGGTAACAGTGATCCCTGTGCCCGGCCCTTGTGCCGCAATTGCGGCGCTTAGTGCGTCGGGGCTACCTAGCGACCGTTTCTCATTTGAAGGATTTCCTCCCGCCAAGTCAGTCGCCCGAGTGAAGAAATTTGAATCGCTTGCCGATGATGGTCGCACTCTGATCTTCTATGAGTCGCCTCATCGCATTCTCGATAGCTTGGTCGATATGTCCCAAGCCTTTGGTGGTGATCGTGAAGCCGTTATGGCGCGAGAGTTAACCAAGGCATTTGAAACCTTTTTGGTCGGCACCCTTGACGAAATCTGCCAGATGGTCCGCGAGGATGCCAATCAGCAGCGTGGCGAAATAGTCATGCTGGTGCGCGGTGCTGCTGAGGGATTAAGTGTCAGCGATGAAGAGCAGCAGCGAGTATTAAAAGTGCTGATGGAGGAATTGCCTCTGAAGCAGGCTGCGGCACTGGCAGCGAAGATCACTGGTGGGCAGAAAAACGCTCTTTACCAGCTGGCGCTGTCACTCAAGTCCTGAATTCAGGCGATACTGGCCAAGGCAATAACATCCGGATTCAGTCGATTACGCGAGAACGGCTCTCTGGTTGTCGCGCTCGTTGTGCACCACTGCACTATTTTGGCAATTTGCTGTTTGTCACTGCGGTAGTGGCTACCCTTCATTTCACAGACACCCAAACCGTCTGCCGCTGCCTGGAGGAAGGTTCTTGAGTCCCTTAAGGTAGCGATAACGGGTAGTTTAAGCTCCTGGCTTAACGCACTACTGCGACGGACTGCGGATGGTGTTGATGGGCAACGATTAATCACTAAGGCCATATTTTCTTGCGAGGGCAGCATCCTGCGCAGGTGTTGTACGGTGTTGGTGACGGCGTGTAGATCAAATTCTGCCAACAGTACCGGTAGCAAAATAGCTGTTGCCTCCCTTAACAGGGGGCTCAGGTTGATCAGGTC
>JBFICU010000092.1:0-6662 GCA_041581855.1 Porticoccus sp.
AGTTCCGCTGCTGAAGTAACCCAGACACCGCTGGAAGTACCGGCTCCGGAAACCGCTGCTGAAGAAATAGAGCAAAATGCGCCCTCGACGGACGTAACAGCAGCACCGGCAATTGAAGTGGCCACAACGGCGCCCACACAAGCAGCTGAAGCCACTCTGGAACCGACCACAGGCCGTGCCAGCAATGACCCCAGGATAGCGCCTCGCCCCGTGGGCGTGGTCAACGTGGTGACCGATACACGCTCCAGGCCATTGTCACAGCCACTGGATACATCCAAGCCCTCACCCGTTGTTGTGAAACCGACTGACTACACCAGAGCAGCCAATGACCCTCGTGCAAAAGCAGTCGCTAAACGTGCTCCGTCACAGGACACGAATACGCATCAGGAAGAAGCCGATGAGCAATCTGGCATCTCGCAAGGCGGAAATAGCTAAGCTTTAGAACAAAGGCAAAAACCAGCGGGTTCGGCCTTGTAAGGAAAGGAATCCGCTGTATAATCTGCCGCACTTTTCCGGGACCACCCGGAGGTGAACTTCGCTGTTTCCTGGACACGAAGCCACACAAAAAAGTTACAGGAGGGGTGGCTGAGCGGTTGAAAGCACCGGTCTTGAAAACCGGCGTATCGAGAGGTACCCAGGGTTCGAATCCCTGCCCCTCCGCCATATTGAGAGCCCTTGTTATACAAGGGCTTTTTTTTGAGCCAGAGCAAGTGGGAACAGCCCACCATAAAAAAGACAACCGAGGTAAAAAATGGAACGACCAGAAGTACAACGTCGTGACTGGATTATGGTAAAAACCGCTCCCGATTCGGAAGCTGTCGAATGTCAGGTATACAATATTCATGATGATGGCACATTGTTCGTTGGCTATTTTCAACACAGCTTCAAAACCACCAAACTCCGCGTTGATTGGAATGGTGAGTTCTGGCAAGTTGTTGTCAAACAGTAAAAAAATCTCCTCCCCGATTAATACACCCTCCATGCCTTAGGATTTCTGGCGCTGTAAAGTTACGCCTTCTTTATGTCTTCGCTGTGGTCGAAGCCCCCTCCGCCTGCCCTTTAGCCTCCATCCTCACACCCTACAACATCAAAAGTAGTAACGGTAACAGGGAGTTAACCGCTTTATATTGTGTTCAAATTGAACCGACTTATGCCGTCCTAATTGTTATGCTTACCCATTAACATAGAAGACATTATGCGACATTCTGAAAAACATAAAACACACAGAACCGGCTGGCTACGAGCGGCTGTTCTGGGCGCAAATGATGGCATTGTCTCTACAGCAAGCCTGATCCTGGGGGTTGCTGCAGCGGGCGCAGATTCAGAGGGTGTTCTGATTGCAGGCATTGCCGGTCTCGTCGCTGGTGCAATGTCGATGGCTGCCGGCGAGTATGTCTCGGTCAGCTCCCAAGCTGATACCGAGCGCGCCGATCTAAAAAGAGAGCAAAAGGAACTGGACGCTAGTCCGGACCATGAGCACGCCGAACTAACAGCAATCTACATCACTCGCGGGCTGGAGGCCGAGCTCGCCTCAAACGTTGCCACACAATTGATGCTGCACGATGCCCTCGCCGCCCACGCACGCGATGAACTGGGTATTTCCGACACGTTGGCCGCTCAACCCGTGCAAGCTGCCTTGGCTTCGGCAGGGACCTTTGCCATGGGAGCAATACTGCCGCTACTGGTGGTTCTCTTGTCTCCAGCTTCCATGCTGCTGTGGGCTGTATCAGGCAGCTCCCTGTTATTTCTCGCTCTACTGGGTTCTTTATCTGCACGTGCTGGCGGTGCAACCATGTTGACCGCCACCCTGCGCGTAACATTTTGAGGTGCCTTGGCAATGGCCTTGACGGCTGGTATTGGGATGCTTTTCGGCGTGGCAGCTTGAACTCGCTGCAATCCATGAAGTCAATATCTGACATAAGCTTGTTGGCAATCAACCCCCCCAAGACACCCAGCAGATATAACTGAAAGTAGGTCCTAAATGTCCGGTGCAGCTATGGGAACAAAAACCCGTATTTTATTTTTATCCCACGGCGGAGGCCCCCTCCCCCTGCTGGGCGATCCGGGCCACGCTGAACTGGTTGAACACCTCAAGAAAACTGCGGCAAAGATCGGCAACCCCTCTGCCATTCTGGTGATCAGTGCCCATTGGGAAGCGGCGATACCAACGATCACTGCCGCGAGACAACCCCCACTGATTTATGACTATTACGGCTTTCCAAAAGCCGCTTACGAGATCCAGTATTCCTGCCCGGGAGAACCCTCACTGGCCGCACAAACACAGCAAGTCCTGCTTGACAGCAGATTCCAGGCCGAGCTTGATCCGGAACGAGGGTTTGATCACGGGGTGTATGTCCCTTTGAAAATCATGTATCCGCAGGCGGATATTCCATGCGTGCAGCTCTCGCTGCTGAGCAGTCTTGATCCTGAAAAGCACCTGCGTCTCGGCAAGGCTCTGGCTAACTTGAAATATGACAACCTGCTCGTTATCGGATCAGGTTTCTCTTTCCACAACATGCAGGCATTTTTTGGCGAAGACAATGCGCAAAACAAGGTCATGAACCAACAGTTCGAAGAATGGCTGATAAGCACCTGTTCCGACACTACGATTGAAGAAGAAGAGAGGGCCAAGAGACTGAGGAACTGGGCGCAAGCGCCCTTTGCCCGCTTCTGCCACCCCAGAGAAGAGCATTTATTACCCTTGCACGTCTGCTATGGACTGGCTAACAGGGCCTGCGAAGAATATGCCGAATTGAACATCATCGGTAAAAGAGCAAGCGTCTATCTTTGGTAGGAGGCAGCAGGAATATACCCCAAAAAGAAAACACCGCGGTATTCGCGGTGTTTTGTACTCTAGAAAACGACGTTTAAAGCCAGGCTAGCTCTGGTTGGACCTTACGTCTCCCTGTCCTTCCAAACTGTCTTTAGGCAGCATGACGATCAGAGGACTGTCTTCAGTGGCAGCCCAAGAGAAACCAATCGCATTCAGGCGATGCATCTTTTCTTCTGAGAGAAAGTTGAAGTGTAAGTCTGCGCGTTGCTTGGTTACCCAGGCACCCAGATCCATATCGCCATCGACGATATATTTTTTCGGCACCAAACAGTCTCCATGGGTAGCTTTATAGACTTTAAGTTCCGCAAAGCCCCTTTCCCACCGATACTCAAGCAAATTCCAGATAAATCCCAGAGCAGCTAGACGGTGGTATTTATCCCGAGGGTAGACGCCATCGTAATCGCGCTGATTACTCACCCATAACCCCAGGCAAAAACGGTCTTTATTACGATAACCGATAGGAACCGCGCAATCGCCAAACTCCTCATAGTAGTTTTGCAAGGCGGCGAAGCCTATTTCCCAAGTAAGGTCCTCCATATCCCAAATGAAATGGAGTTTATCCAGGCGCTTGTAATGTTCTTCGGAAACTTTTCCCTCTGCATAATCACGGCGGACTTTTTCCACCCAGTGCCAGAGGGAATGACCAGACTTGGTTTTAAAGCCGTGAGGTACGATGCAGTTGCCGTGATTCGCTTTGAATGCGGCTATTTCTTCGTACCACTCTTCCCATGGCACAGCATTCGTTTCTTCAAGCTTTATATCGTAACTTTTTAATTGAACGTCTTTCATAGCTTTATCTTTGTCGGTACTTTGAATTGGGGCCTACAGTAATACAGAAGCACTAGAATACTCAAACTAGAAATCGACTTATTTTACTTGATTACGAGAGGGGCGTCCGAATGGATCATCACGGCTGCCAACAACTATAGGCGGCCTATACGCCCTCTATGATAACAAAATAATATTGATTACCGCCTTGTTACATCAATATGGCTGTTGCCAGGAAAAGCATCAGGCCCATACCCAGAATATCGGTAAAGGTCGTCAGGAAAATACTGCTGGCCATAGCGGGGTCTGCCCCCATTCGCCTCAAAGTCAGGGGGACCAAAACACCAAAAATACCACTTCCTATGCAAGCACCAACCATTGCGATCAAGACAACAAATGCGAGCAGAAACGGTTGTTCTGTGCCGCTGTATGCTGCATACAGCCACATGGCTAAAGCAGCGACCAAACCTACCGCAAAGCCATTCATCGCACCCAAGGCAATTTCCTTATGAAGCAACTTCCGCACAGGGTAATCGCCTAATTCCCCCAGCGTTAAGCCTCTAAGGGTAATCGCCAGGGCCTGACAACCGGTATTACCACTCTGCCCGGCCAACACGGGCAAAAATACAGCCAGGGCAACAATGCGGGCAATGGTGTCTTCAAACATCCCTACAACGAATGCAGCTGCAAACGCGGTAAGCAAATTGACCTGTAACCAGGGGTGACGCATGCGAAAAGCCTGGAGAATAGAGGTTGTTACACGTTCTTCCCGATCCAAACCAACCATTGATCCACTCTGGGCACTAATTTCTGTCGCGACGTACTCGAACAGCTTCCAACTAAACACCAAGCCAATCAGTTTGTTGTTCTTGCCCACCACCGGATAGAGACGATAATGGCGCTTGAGCGCTGCATTGACGGCTTCTGGCATATTAGTACCGGGAGAAAAGGCAAACGGTTCAACCGTCATGATCTCTCCAAGGGTCTGTGCGGGGCTCGCCAACAACAGGTCACGCATAGCCACCACCCCCATGAGATGAGACATCTCATCAACCACATAGATATAAGTGATACTGGACACTTCTCTGAGATGGACGATGTAATCCAGCGCACCCGCCACAGTGGTGTCCAAAGGCAACACACCCAGCGGGGGGGACATCAATTTCTCGACCGTGCCTTCTATACCGCTGACAAGGGCCGTGGTTTCTGCTTCACCGCGTGTCGCCGTACCCGGCAAGTGAGAAGCGATCAGAAGTGCCCGCTCAGTTGGCAGCTGGGCAAGTAGATGGTGAATGCTGGATTGCGGTTCAATGCCGAGGAGCTCGGCCGCTTTGACAGGATCAAGCTTTTCCACGGCTGCAAGCAACGTTGGCTTGGTACTGGTATTCATATCAGGCTGCCTCGTTTACCCTGCTCGAATATTAAACAGTGTATATCAGTATGGTTTTCGAGTCCGGGACAGCCTTTTCCGAGAACATCATTGGGCGCCGTTAACGCGCGACGACTAAAACGGTATCTGGCATGGAGCCATGCCTAATCGCCGAAACCCTACGCCCTACCCCTTGGGCTTCCAACATTTCGCCTTAAACACTTTCGGCTCGGTAGAAATGCACCGTTCTAACCGAGTCCAATTCACCCAAATCCGGTTCTGTGACAGCATCCGCTGCATCAAGCAAATGGTAGCCCGGTTCAGAGAGGTCTCGAACACGAGAGTCAGCCAGCAAGACCTCGGAGGCACAGTGACGAAAAACTTGTAGTAATCCCAGATTATCGCTGTCGTAGAGCACATCGGCAGCCAGCAGCAAATCTACAGTCCCTCTCAGAAGACTTAAATCCGGTAGGGTTTCGAGAGTGCAGTCATTGAGTTGAGCATTGATACGCGCTGCATCCAATGCGATCGGGTCAAGATCACAGGCAATTACCCGCTTCGCCCCAGCCAAGGCAGCAGCAATGGCCACCACACCTGAACCACAGCCAAAATCCAGTACAGTTTTACCCTGGACTAACGCGGGATGGGTCAACAATCGGTCCGCCAGCGCCTTGCCGCTACCCCAACAGAAACTCCAATAGGGTGGGGCCTCAAAAATGGCATCTGTTTCTTCGCCACTAAGGGGTACATCCATGCCCTCGGGATCAATCAGCATCAACCGCAACGGAGAACTCAAAGAAAGGATGGTTTCCCGCAACCTGGCGGAGGGCAGCAAATTCCGGAGAGTCTGACTGAGTGGATCAACGACAATATTCACTATGAGAGCTCTTCGTTATTTTCCTCAGGTGAGCGGGATTGTGCCCCGGCGCCAAGCATGACCCCAAGCCAGTAGGTATCCGAGTGATTTTCCAGGGCAATTTTGACCATGATAGTGAGCGGAATAGACAACAGCATGCCCACCGGGCCCAGCACCCACCCCCAGAAGACCAAGGACAGGAAGACCACCAACGGTGACAGATTAAGGCCCCTACCCATCACTTTCGGCTCCAGCACATTGCCTATCAGCGCATTCACCGCCACATAACCGATGGCAGTTAGCCCCGCCACCAGCGGTCCGAGTTGGATCAGCGCCAGCAACACCGCTGGCACCGCCGCAATAATGGAGCCAATGGTGGGCACAAAATTGAGCAGAAAGGCCAACAATCCCCACATCACCGGGTAATCCACCCCTAGAACCCACAACCAGATCATCACCAATACCCCGGTGAGCAGACTGAGCAGGGATTTGATACCCAGATAACTGTTCACACTTTGGGTGAACCGTTCCAGTGCCTCGCGGGTGGCACCATTGTCCTTGCGAGCAGCCTGCAACTTGTCGCTGAAACCCACTTCCTCAGCCAGGATAAACACCACCGTCAGCAAAATCATGAACGCATTGGTCATCACATTGCCAAAAGAGCTTAAGGTATTCCCCGCCAACTGCATCACCTTGCCGGGATTGAAGCTCTGTCGCATCTGCTCCATGTCCAACGTCATACCCCGCTCACTGAGCATGGTGAGCAACCCGCTGCTCATCTGCCCTAAGCGCTCTTGATACTGTGGCAGGTTCTGCCGAAAATCATTGATAGAAGC
>JBFICU010000093.1:0-6655 GCA_041581855.1 Porticoccus sp.
ACGCCCCTGGGCTACATACTGGCGCTCCAACTCTTGGGACATCCCTTCCAGAATGGACTGGCGAAAAATCTGCCCTTCGGCCAAGCCATTATCTCTAAGCGCTTTAAGGAGATCTTCTTCGGGAATGGCCTTGTTTCCCTCCAGGGTAATCTCCGCCACGGCGGGACGCTCTTTGACAGAGACGATAAGAACACCCTCATCACGGGATATACGAATATCGTCAAAATAACCGGTCCGAAACAGTGCACGAGTCGCTCGCTTAACGGTATCCTCATCAATAAGATCTCCCACACTTAACGGCATGGAGGCAAATACAGTGCCGGATGAAACACGCTGCAGGCCATCGATGCGAATATCCTCGACCTGAAACACTTCCGCTCGGGCGGCTATAGCAACTAAAAAAAGGCACAACAACAGATAAAAGTGTTTCATTGGAGACCGGTATTCTCTCGATTCTTGTTCGTTATGGCAGCTGCAGCTACAGCCGCAACAAATCATTGTATAGGGCGAGCAACATCAACCCAATCACCAAAAACATCCCTATCCGAAAACCCACCATCTGGATCTTTTCGGATACAGGCGTGCCTTTCAAAGCCTCAATGATGTAATACATCAGGTGGCCCCCATCCAGAACGGGGATGGGCAGCAAGTTCAAAACGCCCAGACTGACGCTCAAAAAAGCCAGAAATCCCAAATAGGCCGTCAATCCATATTGAGCAGAAGCGCCCGCCACTTTAGCAATGGTGATGGGTCCACTCAAGTGTTTTGCGGAAATCAGCCCCATCAGCATCTTCTTGACAGAATCGAGTATCAATAAAGAAGTATTACAGGTCTGCGCCACCCCCTGACCAAAGGCCTCGAGCAGGTTGTAATTTGATTGACGAATCATATCTTCCGGCCATTCAGGAATATGGACGCTCATTCCTACCTGGCCTATTTCGGCTCCATCCTCTGCCGTGGTAGCTTTTGGCACCACAGTCGTTTCAAAACGCCCTTCGCCACGCTTAATCAACAACTCTATTTTCTGGCCTGGTCTGGCACGAACGTAGTTCACCCAGGTAGACCAGTCAGCCATTGCCTCTCCATTGGCTGTCAGTATCTGGTCTCCAAACAACAACCCAGCCTGGTCAGCGGGATCTCCTGGAACCACTTCTTCGGCAATAGGTAATATTTGAGGAGAAAAGAGTACGATACCCAAACCGGCAACGGGATTTTGTTCCTCGGCTTCATTCAACCAGTCATTCAGCTCGCCCGTATATTCGTACTGCAGGGTATCCTGAGGCTGTTTAACCGTGAACGTAATAGGCCCCGTTTCGCCGATCCGCCTGACTAATTGCTCATTAAGCGCCTGCCACGTTGGCGTCGGCTCACCATCAATAGCAACTATCTCTTGCCCCGGCTCCAGTCCCGCCTGATCTGCCACCGAATCGGGTGTCAAAGATCCAATTACTGGGGCGATGCCCGTCACGCCCATGGCATAAACGAACCAATACAGCAGTACGGCAAGTAAAAAATTTGCTAGGGGGCCAGCCGCTACCACAGCCATGCGCTGCCAAACCGGTTTACGAGTAAAGGCATAGGGTAAATCTTCTGCGGAAACGTTGCCTTCGCGCTCATCGACCATCCGCACATAGCCACCCAGCGGCAGTAGTGCCACTACAAACTCAGTGCCAAGCTTGTCACGCCAACGAAACAGCGGTGTACCAAAACCGACAGAAAAACGAAGTACTTTTATGCCACAACGACGCGCCACCCAGAAGTGACCGAATTCGTGAAAGGTCACCAAAATGCCCAGGGCTACCAGTGTGAAAAATATTGTCTGCAATAACTCCATTAACCTTTCCCGCTCAGCTGCACAATAATGTCATCAGCGCTGTGGCGCCCCAATTGATCGCACGATTGGACAGCCTCAAGCGAATCCGGTTCAGTGATTTCCACACTATCAAGCACCCTTGATACCACTTCGGCAATACCGGTAAAAGGCAATCTTTCCGCCAGAAAAGCCGCAACCGCCACTTCGTTAGCGGCATTCAGTATGGCCGGAGCACTACCACCGCGACGGGCGGCCTCCATCGCTAATTTCAAACAAGGAAAACGCTGCAGATCAGGCGCATCAAAATCCAGGCGAGCGGTCTGGATAATATCGAGACTTGCGACACCCGACACCACCCTCTCCGGCCACGCCATGGCGTGAGCGATAGGTGTTCGCATATCGGGATTGCCCAACTGAGCGAGAATCGAGCCATCCACATATTCCACCATAGAGTGAATAACACTCTGCGGATGAATCACGACCTCTATCTCGTCAGGCCGCAAATCAAACAACCAACAGGCTTCAATCAACTCAAGCCCCTTATTCATCATCGTGGCAGAGTCGACCGAAATTTTTCTGCCCATCTGCCAATTGGGGTGAGCACAGGCCTGATCAGGTGTCATGGCAGCGAGGCTTTCCAGAGGGGCGTTGCGAAAGGGGCCACCGGAACCCGTCAACAAGATCTTGCGCACCCCCCCTCTTTGCCCTGAGCCATAGGTGGCAGGCAAACATTGGAAAATGGCATTGTGCTCACTATCGATAGGCAGCAAGGTCGCACCGGCGTGACGCACCGCGTCCATGAACAAGCCCCCTGCCATAACCAGCGATTCCTTATTCGCCAGCAATATCTTTTTTCCTGCCAGCGCGGCAGCCAACGTCGGCCTCAAACCCACCGCACCAACAATGGCCGCCATCACCATGTCGACCTCAGGTGCTGACGCCACGTCGCAGAGGCCCTGTTGACCAACCACCACCTCTGTTCCAGGGCTGATAGTACGCAATGTTTCCGCCAGTGTCGTAGCGGATAGCTGATCGGCAACCGCCGCAAATCGAGGCTTGAACTGACCACATTGACGAGCCAGTTTGTCCAGCTGGCTATGCCCACTCAAGGCAAAAATGCGGAAGCGATCAGGGTGCCTCGCTGCCACATCCAGGGTACTTTCTCCGATGGAGCCCGTAGCCCCTAGAACTGTCAGATATTGCATGGTTTAAAACTGCAGACCGCTGGAAATGAAAATGAGCGCAAATACGGGTAACGCCGCTGTCAGGCTATCTATGCGATCAAGTACCCCTCCATGTCCAGGCAGGATATTGCCACTGTCTTTGATACCGCGATGCCGCTTGACCATACTTTCTAGTAAATCACCCAGCACCGACACCAAAACGGCCACCAACACAACGCAAGCAAAAAGTGCCCATTGTTGGAGGGGAAGCCCTAACCACAGGCCCAGAATCACCACCAACGCCACATTGGCGAGCACGCCCCCAAGCAGCCCTTCCAATGTTTTTTTCGGGCTGACGCTCGATGCCAAACTGTGACGACCAAATCGGCGCCCGCTAAAATAGGCACCGATATCCGCCAAGGCAACAATCGCCACGACCAGTAAAATCATCCAGGGGCCATTATTACCATAAACCAATAGTACAGCCGCCACCCAAGTGGGCACGAGAACCAATACGCCCATAACAGCACGCACAACGCGGGAGCCCCACAAGATGGCGCTGGAGGGGTAGCCTTGTACCCAGAGCAGTGCCACAGCCCACCAGGGTGTCGTTGCAACCAACAAGGCATGCCCTTTGTCTACCTGTGGCATAACGCTCGCTGAAAATCCCAGGTACCACACACATGCCAACAGCAATCCGGCCAACGCAATAACATACCCCAGCCTTAGTATAGGTCGAGCCAATCCGGACAAATCGGACCATTCCCATGCGGCATAAATCACCACCAAGCCCATGAGCAGGGAAAATCCGTATGGACTGAGCAAAAACAGAGCGGCCAAAAACAACGCCGCCATGACCAGCGCTGTAATAATTCGTTCTTTAAGCACGCTGGCTGCGCTCCTCAAGTTGCTTATCACGCATACCAAAGCGGCGCTGGCGCTGGTAATAGTTGTCGATAGCGAGATCAAACGCCGCACCGTCAAAATCCGGCCAGTAACAATCTGCAAAATAAAACTCTGAGTAGGCCATATGCCAAAGCAGGAAATTGCTGATGCGCTGCTCCCCTGCCGTGCGGATGCAGAGATCTGGTGGAGGCAGATCCTTGAGGCACATTTGTTGGCTCATCAATTGTTCGGAAATTTCCTCAGGGCGGAGCCGGCCGGTCTGAACCTGGCGGGCCAAGTTGCGAGCTGCTTCGGTTATCTCCCAGCGGCCCCCATAATCCACAGCCAGAACAAGAATACGCTCTCCACCGGCTGTTGCCGCCTCGCTATCCGCGATCTGCGCTTTTAATTTGTCACTGAAATGATCACGACGACCAATAAACTTCAGACTGATGCGCCGTTCCACTAATTGCGTGACTTCCTTGCGCAGATATGAGCTGAGCAGCGACATCAGAGCCCTGACTTCCAGCTCTGGGCGCTTCCAGTTTTCGCTGCTGAACGCAAAGAGAGTGATTACCTCGATATCGTGGCGCTGACAGGCGTCAAGTACATCTCTGACCCTTTCCACCCCAACTTCATGGCCCGCAGTACCAGAAAGGCCACGTTCTGTGGCCCAACGGTTGTTCCCATCCATGATGATTGCCACATGGCGCAGTGGATGACACTGCACAGACTCGTCCTGTGATTGACTCATACTATTGCGACGTTCCATCAAACGGGATCAGATTTCCATCAAATCCACTTCTTTGACGGACAGGGCCTTGTCAACCTGCTGAATATACTTGTCGGTAATTTTCTGAATACTTTCCCCTGCGCGGCGCTCATCGTCCTCACTGATTTCCTTTTCCTTGAGCAAGTCTTTGATATCCGAAAGTACATCACGCCGGATATTGCGGATAGCAATACGGGCATTTTCCGCTTCTGATTTGGCCTGCTTGATAAAGCCCTTACGGGTCTCTTCAGTAAGCGCGGGCATGGGCACACGGATCAGCTCACCGGTGGTGACCGGGTTCAGGCCCAGGTCAGATTTCATGATCGCCTTCTCAACTTCAGGCACCATGCTTTTCTCCCACACAGAAATGGACAAGGTGCGGGCATCCAGCACATTGACGTTTCCCACCTGATTGAGAGGCATATCCGAGCCGTAGTAAGTCACCATCAGGCCATCCAGCAAACTGGGGTGCGCCCGACCGGTACGAATCTTGTTAAAGGCATGCCCCAGTGCATCAATACTCTTGGCCATGCGTTGTTCTGCATCTTTTTTAAGGTCTTCAATCATCAAAACTCTCCTCGATCAGGGTGCCTTCATCGCCGCCAACCACAATATGGAGTAAGGCTCCGGGCTTCGACATACGAAACACTCGCAACGGCATGTCGTGCTCACGACACAGGCAGATAGCTGTCAAGTCCATCACCCCCAGCTTTTGCTGCAGGGCATCATCGTAAGTCAGCCGGGAATACATCGTCGCATTAGGGTCCTTCATTGGATCGGCAGAGTATACACCGTCCACTTTGGTCGCTTTCAGGACGATCTCAGCACCAACTTCGATACCTCGCAGACAGGCCGCAGAATCGGTGGTGAAAAAAGGGTTACCGGTTCCAGCGGAGAAGATCACCACATCGCCGGCGGCCAGATAGCGAACTGCAGTGCGGCGGTCGTAGTGTTCAACCACCCCGCTCATTGGAATCGCTGACATGACCCGCGCAGAAATATTATTGCGATCCAGAGCATCACGCATGGCCAAGCCATTCATCATGGTGGCCAACATACCCATGTGATCGCCTGTGACACGTTCCATACCGGCAGCATGCAGTGCAGCACCGCGGAACAGGTTACCACCGCCGATGACCAATCCCACCTGAACGCCGATGCCAACCAGTTGACCGATCTCTAGCGCCATACGGTCGAGCACTTTGGGGTCGATACCAAAGCCTTCTTCACCCATCAGCTCTTCGCCACTCAGCTTAAGCAGAATCCGTTTGTACTTTTTATCTTTTATACCTGGCATGTAATAGGTACTCCGGAGGGGGGACAAATTCGGTATATATAATAACGGGGGCCGTAGCCCCCGTCTTCAGGTCATTTGGCTGCGCCGACCTGGGCTGCCACCTCAGCGGCAAAATCCACTTCTTCTTTCTCGATACCCTCACCCACTTCAAAGCGGATGAACGACAACACATCAGCACCGGCATCCTTCACCAGCTTACCCACTTTGACTTCGGGATCTTTAACAAAAGGCTGGGCAACAAGGCTGGATTCAGCGAGGAACTTGTTGATACGACCGTCGATCATTTTCTCAATAATTTCTTCAGGCTTACCACTCTCGCGTGCCTGAACAGAGAAAATTTCACGCTCTTTAATCAGCAGCTCTTCCGGCATATCTTCCGGTTTAACCACTTGAGGATTAACTGCTGCCACATGCATGGCAACATCTTTGGCCAACTCAGCATCGCCACCGGTCAATGCAGTAAGCACAGCAATACGACTGTTGCTGTGTACGTAACTGCCCACCATCGGCGCCTCTACCAGCGCCACACGGCGCACGGCAATATTCTCACCAATTTTCTGCACCAGAGCCTGACGCGCATCTTCCATATCCGCAGCCAGAGCTGCAGCATCAGCCTGCTTGTCGCTAAAGGCCTTTTCCACCACGGCATTCACGAACGTCATGAAGTTATCATCGCGGGCTACGAAATCGGTTTCGCTGTTCACTTCTACCAACACGCCATAGCT
>JBFICU010000094.1:0-6541 GCA_041581855.1 Porticoccus sp.
ATGATGATCAGAAGGCCATACAGATAAAAATTGAGCGCCAGTGACAGAATGCCCACCGCACCCCACGCCAGCGCGTAGAGGACGTTGACCATTGCATAGCCGTTAATCAGGGCGGTAATTTCAATTACCAGCAGCTGAACCAGCAATGCCAGGACCAAGCTGGCCAAATCAAAACTGCGGTAGGCGGGGAATACTTTGCGCAGTGGCTTGCTGGTAAAGTGGGTGGCCTTGATCAGGAATTGGGAAATGGGATTGTAAAAATCCGCTTTAGACAGTTGCAGCAGAAAACGCAGCATCACCACTGCCAGGTAAAAGCCCCCGATGGATTGAAACAAAAAAGTGCCTGCTTGGGAAAATGTACTCATCGTATGCTCTGTGTTGTGGTTGCTTTACTTGGATGATTAGTCGGCTAGCTCGGTCGCCATTTCCTGTGCACGCAACACGGCACCATTCATAGCCTGGCGGAACAGCGCCTTGAGGTTCCCCTGCTGGAAGGTTTCGATTGCGCGCTGAGTGGTGCCTCCAGGGGATGTCACTCGACGCCGTAATTCCCCTGTATCCACATCGCTATTCAGGGCCATTTTTGCCGCACCCAGTGCAGTTTGCAAGGTGAGTTGGCGAGCCACTTCTGAAGACAGTCCCAGCTCCACGCCTATTTGCTCCATGATTTCCATGATCAGGAAGTAATAGGCAGGGCCGCTGCCGGAGAGGGCCGTTACCGCATCAATATCTGCTTCCTGACTCAACCAGCAGGAAATACCTACGGCATCAAGGATATCGCCAGCCAGCTGTTTCTGCGTAAGGCTAACGTTGGCGTTGGCGAACAGGCCGGCGGCGCCGGTTTGTACCAGTGCCGGGGTGTTAGGCATGCAGCGAACGATCGGCAGATCAGCGCCCAACCAGCTAGCGAGAGCGTCCATTGAGATACCCGCTGCAATGGAAATAATAAGGGGTTGATGGCCCAGGGAGTCCTTGAGATTTGCCGCGACCTGTTTCATGACCTGGGGTTTTACCGCCAGTACGATGACATCAGCAGTGCCGCAGGCGGCAGCGTTATCGTCAGTGGTGTTAATGCCGAACTGGTCAGATAGCCTGGCGCGATTTTCCGGTAGCGGGTCTGTGGCGGTAATGGCCGTCGCCGGGTAGCCTTTTTCCACCAGGCCGCCGATCAGGCTGGTGGCCATGTTTCCGCCACCGATAAACGTCAGTTTGGGTTTGCTCACAACTAATCCTTGGTAACTGTTATTGCGCGTGTGTGTTGTTATGGTCGAACTGGTCGTGGGCCAAAGATGGCTGTGCCAATTCGCACTATGGTGGCGCCTTCCACAATGGCAGCC
The DNA here is from genome assembly GCA_041581855.1 of Porticoccus sp. Classification (GTDB taxonomy): domain Bacteria; phylum Pseudomonadota; class Gammaproteobacteria; order Pseudomonadales; family Porticoccaceae; genus Porticoccus. The sequence goes on from JBFICU010000094.1 coordinate 1,338, forward strand.
TGCAAATCGTCGGACATGCCCATGGACAGTGTATCCAATGTCGGCAGGTGAGTGGAGTGTTTCAGCTCGCGAAGCAGCTTTGCCAGCAGGGCAAAGGGTTGTCGTTGTTGTTCGATGTTGTCCTGGTGGCGAGGAATGGCCATTAAGCCTCTCAGTCTCAAATTGGGCAATGTCATGATTGTTCTTGCCAATGCTTCGAGTTCGCTCGGGTGGACGCCGGCCTTGCTGTGCTCATCGTCGATATTGACCTGGATGCAAATGTTGAGGGGGCCTCGTGCAATGGGACGCTGGGTGCTAAGTCGCTCCGCTACCCGTGGACGGTCAACACTGTGAACCCAGTCAAACTGCTCGGCAATTTTTCGTGTTTTATTTGCTTGTATAGGTCCGATAAAGTGCCAGCAGATATCTGTCAGGTCGAGCAGCACCTGTTGTTTGTCGAGCGCTTCCTGCAGGTAATTTTCGCCGAAGTGGCGCTGGCCTTCGAGATAGCAAGTACGCAGGGCGTCAGCCGGTTGGCCCTTACTCACGGCCAGGAGTTGGACTTCAGAAGGGTCACGTCCAGCCTGTGCGGCAGTTGCATGAATCTGTCGGTAAACTTGGTGGAGATTGTCAGCTATAGTAGGCATATACTTGCACAAGGCCCGTCCTGCGGCTCCCGGGAGAGCGGTAGGTTAACCCAGAATAACAGGAATGAGTCATGGATATAACGGAGTTGCTGGCATTCAGCGTAAAACAGGGTTCATCGGATTTACACCTTTCCGCCGGTTTGCCGCCGATGATCAGGATTGATGGTGATATGCGGCGGGTTAACCTGCCGCCCCTGGAACACAAGGAAGTTCACCAGCTTGTTTACGACATCATGAACGACAAGCAGCGTCGTGACTACGAAGAATTCCTGGAGACGGACTTTTCCTTTGAGGTGCCGGGTGTGGCCCGCTTCAGGGTCAATGCCTTCAATCAGAACCGCGGTGCGGCAGCGGTGTTTCGTACCATTCCCTCTCGTGTCCTGACGCTGGAAGACCTTGGTTTTGGTCAGGTGTTCCGTAATCTGTCGATGCTGCCCCGGGGGTTAGTATTGGTCACCGGACCGACCGGTTCTGGTAAATCCACGACGCTGGCGGCGATGGTGGACTACGTCAACGAGAACCGTTATCAGCACATTCTCACTATCGAGGATCCGATCGAATTTGTGCACGAGAGCAAGAAGTGTCTGGTCAACCAGCGCGAGGTGCACCGTGACACCCACGGTTTCAGCGAAGCCTTGCGTTCGGCACTGCGTGAAGACCCGGATATTATCCTGGTGGGTGAGATGCGCGACCTGGAGACTATCCGGCTGGCGTTGACCGCGGCAGAAACGGGTCACTTGGTGTTTGGCACGCTGCACACCACCTCCGCTGCGAAAACCATCGACCGGATTGTGGACGTGTTTCCGGGAGCAGAGAAATCCATGGTGAGAGCGATGTTGTCCGAGTCGCTGCAGGCGGTGATTTCTCAGACACTCATGAAGAAAATTGGCGGCGGACGTATTGCAGCTCACGAAATTATGATCGGCACCTCGGCAATTCGTAACCTGATACGCGAAGATAAGATTGCACAGATGTATTCCGCTATTCAGACCGGTGCATCTTACGGCATGCAGACAATGGACCAGAACTTGCTCCGCTTGGTCAGCCAGAAGGTTATCACCCGAGAAGTGGCCAAAGAGAAAGCCAAAATGCCGGATGACTTCTAGTTTCAAGCATAGAATGCAGTCCGTTCAGGTGGCCGCTGGGGCGGACATTGTTGAATTCGAGTTTGGGAGAATGTAATGGATTTTGACGTACTACTTAAATTGATGGTCGAGAAAGCAGCGTCCGACCTGTTTATTACCACCGGTGTGCCCCCCAGCATCAAAGTAAACGGCGTGATTTTACCCGTTGGCAAGACACCGTTGACGCCGGAAAAGGCTCATCAGGTGGTCGAGAGCATCATGGATGAAAAGCAGAGACTTGAGTTTCGCGATAAGAAGGAACTCAACTTTGCCATCAGTCGCCCCGGGGTGGCCCGTTTCCGGGTCAGTGCGTTCTATCAGCGCAACGAACCGGGCATGGTGTTACGTCGTATTGAAACCATCATCCCTACCATCGAAGACCTGTTGTTGCCGCCGATTCTCAATGAGCTGGTGATGACTAAACGCGGCATCATTATCTTTGTTGGGGCAACCGGTACCGGTAAGTCCACTTCGTTGGCTGCAATGATCGGGCATCGCAACCGTAATACCCATGGCCATATTATTTCAGTGGAAGACCCCATTGAATTTGTTCACCAGCACGCCGGATGTATTGTTACCCAGCGCGAAGTGGGGGTGGATACCGACTCCTTTGAAATTGCCCTGCGGAATACCTTGCGGCAAGCGCCAGATGTGATCCTGATCGGTGAGATTCGTACCCCGGAAACCATGGAGCATGCGATCACTTTTGCGGAAACGGGTCACCTGGTGCTGGCGACACTGCACGCCAATAACGCGAACCAGGCGCTGGATCGCATTCAGCACTTCTTCCCTCCGGAGCGCCATGGGCAACTCTGGATGGATCTGTCCTTGAACATGAAAGCGATGATTGCCCAGCAGCTGATTCCACTGGCAGATGGCACGGGTCGCCGCGCCGCCATTGAAATTCTGATTAACACGCCTCTGGCGAGCGATATGATTCGCAAGGGTGAGGTGCATAAACTGAAAGAGCTGATGACGCGCTCTACTGAACATGGCATGCAGACCTTTGACCAGGCCCTTTACAAGCTTTATGAAGAGGGGCTCATTACTTACGAAGATGCTATGACCTATGCAGATTCGAAGAACGATCTGCGCCTGCTGATCAAACTGCAATCGGAAACCGATGCCGGCTACCTTTCCAATGCGGCTGACGAACTGCAGGTGGAGGAAGATCGGGACGATCGCATTCGCCGTTTCTAGGGACCAAAGCTCAAGGCGATATCGCTGTCGTGGGATCCGAGAACCAGGTTTCTAGGATCATCACCGCAGCGAGATCGTCTACTGGTTGCTGGCGGTAGCTGGTAGGGCGTTTCCCTTGGGACTGCTGTTGTTCTTTGGCTGCAAAGGTGGTGAGACGCTCGTCCACCATTAGGACCGAAATACCAAAACGCCCATGTAATCGCCGGGCAAACTTGCGGGCGCGCTGGCAAAAATCGCTTTCACTGCCGTCCATGTTCAGCGGCAATCCCACTAGCAATTGATCCGGTTTCCAATCTGACAGTATTTGTTCAATTTGCTGCCAGCTGGGTATGCCGTCTCGTGCTTTGAGAACCGTTAACGGGTTGGCCGTGTTGGTCAGTGTTTGTCCGACAGCCACGCCAATCTGACCGGTGCCAAAATCAAAGGCCAGCAGAGAACGCGGTCGCCTTGTGGCAGGGGTTGTGTCAGGCGTGGCCGGCATTGCTACTTAGCAGATTCAGGTCGATGCCGATTATGGCGGCGGCGGCGTGGGCGCGCTGTTCGTAGGGTACGTTAAAAATAATATTGGCATCGGCGGGAACCGTCAGCCAGGCATTGTTGGCCAGTTCGTCTTCCAGTTGTCCCGGCCCCCAGCCTGCATAACCGAGTGTCACAAGCATGTCGCTGGGACCCTGTTCCTCGGCAATATCGGAAATGATGTCGCGGGAGGACGTAAGGCTGATATCACTTGAGATAGGCAGGGTGGCCTCCCACTCTCGTTGGCTCGGGCGGTGCAGGACGAAACCTCGGTCAATTTGTACCGGGCCACCGGACATCAAAGGCTCGGTGCCTACCCGTGGTGAATAATTGAGCTCAAATTGTTCGAAAATCTGGCTGAGGGGAATTTCCAGCGGATTGTTGATGACCAGACCCATGGCGCCATCTTTGGAGTGATCGCAGATATAGATTACGGAATGAGAGAAGTTCGGATCATGCAAACCGGGCATGGCCACCAGAAAGTGGTTGGCCAAACAGGGAAAATCGTGATCTGCAATTTTTTCGCTCATATTGGGAGTATGGCCTCGATGTCACGGAAAACAAGTGCGGCGATCACCGGTACGGTCATTTTAATTATCCGTGTTGAGGCGATGACCAGCCTCAAAACGCCAGGTGCGAATAATTTCCAGTTTGTCCCACTGAGCCATCTCTGCGGGAAAAGGCGCAAAGGGTGACGCCAGTCGAACAGTCCTTACCGCTGCTTGATCCAGCACCCGCTGGCCGGAACTGAGCAGAATTTCAACGCCCTCCACAGTGCCGTCTGGCAGCATTGTTACCGCCAATCTCAGGTCGCCGTAGATGCCGCGGCGGCGGGCTTCTTCTGGGTAGTTTGTGTTGCCCACCAGCTCAATGCGGTCAATCCAGTATTGCAGATAAGCGGCGTGCTCTGCGGCCATGGTACTGGCAGAGGTTACTCGTAACACCTTTGGTAGCTTACTGTACTGGCGCTGTTGCTCATCAAGCTTGGCTTTCAGGCTGGCAAACTCCATTTGTGTCGCGGGAGGTAGTGATGGCGTGATACTTGGGTCTGTGATCTCTTTGAGTAATTTGTCGCTGGCCAGATCGACGCTGTCCGCTGAACTGCTGACCACTGGCGTTGCGCCCGCGGTTGGCTGTTGTTGGGGTTGTGCCAGTTGTGCGCCGACCTTTTTGAGCTGGCTGTCGACGATCTCCGGTGGGCGGTCTGTAGTCAGCTCCTGCAGCTCGCTTTCATTACCGCTGCCCTGTTGGTTGTGCTGGGCAAGAAAGTCCGCTTGTTGCGGCGCTTCCTCAATGCGATGTTGGGCCAGTGTGACTTCCAGTGTTGTTGCCGGGGCCTGCTGCTGATAGAGCTTGAAGCCGATCCCAAAGATCAGTAGAGCGTGAATGGCAATGGCCAGGAACAACGAAAAACCAAAGCGGTCTGGTTGATCCAGTGATCGTGTCTGTGGAATAGCAACTGCCATCAACGCAGTCTCTTGGCAATGGCGTCCATTAATTTGCCGCCGATGTCGGTGTTTTTTTCGCGGTCAATTTCCCGCGCACAGGTGGGGCTGGTGATGTTGATTTCGGTCAGATAATCACCGATTACATCAAGGCCCGCAAACAGAATGCCTCTCTCTTTCAGTACCGGACCTACCTGCGAGGCAATCCATTGGTCCCGTTCCGTCAAAGGGCGAACTACACCACTACCCCCGGCGGCCAGGTTCCCGCGCAATTCGCCCTCAGCCGGGATGCG
>JBFICU010000095.1:0-6400 GCA_041581855.1 Porticoccus sp.
CCCAGGTTGGCGCCGAAGATGACGCCGAGCGCATTGGCCATGGAGAGGATGCCGGCGCCCACAAAAGCCAACACGATCAGGCCGACCATGGAGCTGCTCTGCAGGCAGGCAGTACTGACAATGCCGATCATCACCCCGCGTAGTGGGGTGTGGGTGTAGTCGCGCAGCAGATGTCGGAAGGAGCGGGTGCCCAGCGTGCGCAATGCCTGTTCCAGCATCATCATTCCGAACAGAAACAGGCCGAGACCGGCTACCAGTTCCCAAGGTTCAAAATGCGTAGTTGGCTCCATTAGCCGATCGCTGCTCCCGGCAGGCTGACGTCAGGGAAAGTGTAGCAGGAATCTGCTTTTGGCAGCGTAGAGATATTTGGCTGGAACCTCACCAGCGGCCATGCCACCGGTGAGGTCTGGAGGAACTATTTACCCAGTGGCTTGAAGATCAAGATCAGCTTCGGCAGTAGGGTCATGGAACCCATGAGTGCCGTCAGCATGGCCAGGCCAGTGAGCAGGCCGAAATACACCGAGGGAATAAAGTTGGACAGGGACAGGATGGAAAAGCCCACGATAATGGTAATAGCCGTGTAGAACAGTGCCCGGCCGATACTGGCATGGGCCCGGTGCATAGACGCCAGGTAATCTCGGTCCAGAATAAACTCCCGTTTGAAACGGGTTATGTAGTGGATGGAATTGTCCACGCCAATCCCCACCGTGATGGCGGCGATGGTGATGGTCATCATGTCCAGCGGAATACCTGCCAGACCCATGCCACCTAGCACCACGGTGGCCGCCAGCATGTTGGGCAGCATGGCAATCACTGAGATGGAGATGGAGCGGAACAGCACCATGAACATCACCATGACACCGAGGAATACGGCGCCAAGGGTCAGAATCTGAGAGCGGAACAGGCTTTGCAGCATGTTGTTATAAAGCACCAGTAAGCTGGTGAAATGTACCTGCTCATCCTTAAGGCCCACGTCATTGACGATGAAGCTGCGGATCTGCCGTAGGAGTTCCGGGCGTTTCAGCTCGCCGCCGGTTTCTTTGATGCGCAGGGTAATGCGCGCCTGGTTTAACTGCTCGTCGATGTAAGGATCAAACATCAGTGCCGCATTTTGCGGGGACAGGCTGTTGTGTACGAATGCCAGCTCGAGGTCGTTGAGCTGGTGGCCCATCAGATCCTCAGCGACATCGGCAATGGTCACCAGTGAGTTGACCTTGCCCACTTCGGGCAGGGAATCCAGATAGTTGTGAATCTTGGACAAATCTTGCAGACCGACCCCGGTGAACCAGTAGCTATTGGGTTCAGACGCCTTGCTTTCGTCGCCAAATGGGTCGTCCGAAGCGAACGGATCATCGTCAGCAAATGGATCATCTTCTGTCACCACGGGCATGACCGGTGCCGGTGGTGCATCGAGAATAATGTCCAGCGGAGTGGTGCCACCGAGTTTTTCATCGATAACCGACAGGCCCTGATAAATTTCAGTGTGGGAGCGGAAGTAGTCAATAAAGCGGTTTTCGACCTGTAGCTGGGAAATACCCCAGCAGCTGATGACGCCCGCCAGCAGTGCCAGCCCCAACACCAACCCGCCATGGTTCTCGGTAAAGCGTGCGAAGATCATGGTGTAGGCAGCGGACTTATCGCCCTTGTCATTGTTGCTGCCTTTGCCAATCAGCATCATTCCTGCGGGGATCACTAGGAACGCTAGGCTCAGTGCCAACAGAATGCCGAGCGTCATCATCCAGCCGAAATCGATGACCGGGCGGATGTCACTGACCACCAGCGAAATAAAGGCCACCACTGTGGTCAACACGGTGTATAGGCAGGGGCGGACCATGTAGGCAACGGTATCACGCACCAGATCCAGCTGGCTGTTGTCCGGAAATTCCAACTGCATTTCCCGGTAGCGCACGATCAGGTGAATGGTCAGCGCCAGGGTAATGATCAATAGCAGACAGACGAAATTGGAGGAGATGACCGTCAGCCGCCAGTCGATCCAGCTCAGGTAGCCGAGCATGATCTCCACGGATAGAACACAGGTCAGCAGAGGTAGGACAACCCAGCGGAGCTGGCGGAAAATCACGGCCAGAGTGGCGATAATGAACAGAATGATGCCGGTGCCGAACACCTTCAGGTCACTCTTGATGAAGTCAATCATATCCGCGGTGATCATGCTGGGACCACCGAGGAACAGGGTGGCGCGGTCCTTGAAGGCGGCCATTTTTTCACGCACTTCGGCAACGCGTTTGTGCTCTTCCGCTGCGCGTTCGGTGCGATAGTCGAGAAATTCTTTACTGACACGTGTCAGCTCGGTTTCTTCCTCTTCGGATAGTCCCTTGGTGTCCCGTTTCAGACGCAGGGCATCGCGCTGGCGTACCAGCGTCAGGTACTTGCGATCCAGCTCCATGGTTGCCATCAGTGCGGTGGTCTTGCCGTCGGGGCTGAGAATCAGTTTGCGGTAGATGGGGCTTTCCAGGAATTCCTTGCGGGCCAGTTTGCGGTCGGTGCCCTGTGTCATCAGGGTGCGAGGTTCATCCTTGAGCTGGGAAACTGTCACCATGGGGCTGTAGAGCAAGGGCACATCGAGGATTGATGTGACACTGGCGACCCCCTTGATTTGTTTTAACTCGTTGCGAATCTCCGCCAGGGTGGCCAGTGAGGCATCGTCGAACAAATCGCCTTCTTTCGGGGTGTAAGTCACCACCAGAAAGTCGCTGCTGCCATAGTGTTGCAGTGTTTCGCGGTAATAATCGAGGTCGGTGTCATGCTCCAGGGTCAATGAGTCTGCCGAGGCATCCAGTTTAAAATTGGGCAATCCGAAAGCCATGCCGATAGCCAGCAGCAAAACGGCAATCATGACCATCTTTGGATGGCGCAGGACCAGCTTTTCGTATATTCCCAGAAGTCTCTCAGACATCCGACTATTTCCTTCTTATTCTATTAGGGGTGAGAAAGCGCCGTATTATGCCAGAACTGTCGTGCTGGCGGGCAATGGGGCCAGGGGATTTTTCAGCGGTCGTTATGGCCCAATGGGCGTTCCGGGTCAATCAGGTCGCGCACCCGTTGTTTGAGGACTTTGGCATCGGGGAAGCCGCCATCCCGCACCCTTTCCCAAATGGACTGGTCATTGAGGAAAATTTCGAATGCGCCACCGGTTTCCGCCGGACGCAATGTCACTTCTGCCAGATCGTCCATAAAGGTGGTAAGCAGCTCCTGGGCCAGCCAGGCAGAGCGCAGCAGCCAGTTGCAACGGGGGCAGTAGACAATGGCGATTCGCGGTTTCGGGGACATCGGGTACACTCCACGGAGAACAAAAAATTATCGGCCAAGATAACCTTCAAACTGTAAAGATGAAAGCCGTCATTCTCGATGCCAATAGCCTTGGGCCAGGCGATGTTAGCCTGGGGCCTATTACCGGACTGCCACTGCAGTGGACGGTACATGACTACACCGAACCCGCTGAGGTAGCCGGGCGAATCGCCGATGCCGACATTGTATTGACCAATAAAGCCCCCATTGGTGACGTTGAACTCGCTGCCGCACCGGGTCTTCGCTATATCGGCGTACTGGCCACCGGTACCAATGTGATTGATCTCGAAGCCGCTGCGGCCCGAGGTATTGTGGTCACCAATGTTATCGGGTACGGCACCGGGTCTGTCGTGCAGCATACCTGGGCACTTATTCTGGCGCTTACCACCCGGCTACCGGATTACAATGTGGCGGCACTTGATGGTCGCTGGGCAGCCAGTCGCAACTTCTGCCTGATGGACTTTCCGGTTGTCGAACTTGCTGGGAAAACCCTGGGCATTGTCGGCCATGGGCAGCTGGGTAAGGCAGTGGCAGATATCGGTCGCGCATTCGGCATGGTGGTCAAAGTGGCGGCTCTGCCATGGCGCCATGGTGAGGCGGCAGATCGTGTGCCGCTGGACCAGTTGCTGCGCGAGGTCGATGTGCTGAGTTTGCACTGCCCGCTCACCGAGGAAACACGCGGTTTAATTGGCCGCCGACAGCTGGCCATGATGAAAAGCTCCGCGCTGCTGATCAATTGCGCCCGGGGCGGCCTGGTGGATGAACAGGCCCTGGCCGAGGCGTTGGAAGATGGCGAAATCGCCGGTGCAGGCGTGGATGTGCTCACCGAGGAGCCGCCAGTAAACGGTAACCCACTGCTCAATCCCGATCTGTCCAACCTTATTGTCACCCCACACAGTGCCTGGATAGCACGGGAATCCCGTCAGCGGCTGATTCAGAAGGTGGCTGATAATTTACGTGGGTTTCTGGCAGGCAGCCCGGTCAATGTAGTGAATAGAAAATAAGGCAAGCGATCGATGTTAGGTCTGATACAGCGAGTCATGTACGCCAGTGTTGAGGTCAATGACGACAAGGTGGGAGAGATTGGCCCCGGCATCCTGTTGTTGTTGGGTATCCAGGCGGCTGACAGTGAGGTGAATGCCGAGCGTCTGCTGGACAAGGTCTTGCAATATCGCATCTTCCCTGACGAGCACGGCAAAATGAACCTGAATGTAGAACAGGTGGCTGGTGGTCTGTTAGTCGTGCCGCAGTTTACCCTGGCGGCGGATACCCGCAAGGGGCTACGACCGAGCTTTACCACGGCGGCACCGCCAGAACAGGCGGAAGCGCTTTATGATTATTTTGTCAGCCGTGCCGAGCACCTCTATCCGGATGTGTCATCCGGAATTTTTGGTGCCGATATGCAAGTGAGCCTCTGCAATGACGGGCCGGTGACATTTCTGCTGGAAGGGTAGTGGTTCGATAGAGGGGAACCAAGCGGTCGTTGACCGATGACAACCCCTTTTCACCGGGGAGTTGTCATCGGTGAAGGGGGGTTGCCGCGGGGTTACCTTACCGAATCCTCAGCTGGCAATCGACGTATTGAGTTTTTTGGTCACGGCCACTTTTTTCAACTTGGCATATTGGGGAATGCCATTGCGGTAAGGTGGGTAGTCCTCGCCTGCAATCAGTGGTGCCAGATAGTCCCGGGCCAGCTGGGTAATACCAAAGCCATCGCGAGTAATGAAATCGCTGGGCATTTTCTTCTCGATATTGGCCACTTTCTCAAGGGGCGCTTCACCCAGTTGCCACTGGTAGTCTTTGCCAGCACAGCGCTCAATGGTCACCATTACCGAGTTTTTACCCGCCAGGGCATACTCAACGGCGGCTTTGCCCACGGCATAGGCCTGTTCCACATCCGTGGCGGAGGCGATGTGGCGGGCGGAGCGCTGCAGGTAGTCTGCCAGTGCCCAGTGGTACTTGTAGCCCAGTTCGTGCTTGATCAGCGCGGCCAAGGTCGGGGCCACACCGCCGAGCTGTTTGTGTCCAAAGGCATCTGTATGTGCGGAACCGGCGATCAGAGTGCCGTCGTTGTACTGGGCACCTTCAGAGGCGACGATGACACAATAACCCTGTTCTTTTACGGTTTGGTCAACGCGGGCGAGGAAGTCCTGTTCGTGGAAGGGGACTTCCGGAAACAGAATGATATGTGGCGGATCGCCCGCTTCTTCGGCGGCCAGGGCGCTGGCGGCGGCGATCCAACCGGCGTGGCGTCCCATCACTTCAAGGATGAACACTTTGGTGGAGGAGTCGCACATGGAGGCCACATCGAGGCTGGCTTCCTTGGTGGACACTGCCACATATTTGGCTACAGAGCCAAAACCGGGACAGTTGTCGGTAAAAGGCAGGTCGTTGTCGACAGTCTTGGGAATATGGATCGCCTGAATCGGGTAGCCCATCTTTTCAGACAACTGGGAGACCTTCAGGCAGGTGTCGGCAGAGTCGCCGCCACCGTTGTAAAAGAAGTAGCCGATATCGTGGGCTTTAAACACCTCAATCAGCCGCTCGTATTCTGCGCGGTTTTCTTCCAGGCTTTTTAGCTTGTAGCGGCAGGAACCGAATGCCCCGGCGGGGGTGTGGCGCAGGGCGGCGATGGTCTCGTCTGACTCCTGGCTGGTATCGATCATGTCTTCGCGCAGGGCACCAATAATACCGTTGTGGCCGGCGTAGACTTTCCCTATCTGGTCGCTGTGTTTACGGGCGGTTTCAATCACTCCGCAGGCGCTGGCATTGATGACTGCTGTGACGCCACCGGACTGGGCGTAAAATGCATTCTTCTTTGGCATGGATTCCCTCGTTGGACCGCCCTTTTCAGGAGCCGCGAATAATACTGGAAAGCGACAGGGATTTCATTTTTTATGGCCATTTCCTGCTTGTGGGGCCTGTCGGATTTGCACAGGCATGAAATTAGGCTATGTTGTCCCCGGCGACGGGCGGATTCCGCCAAGGTGATAATAAAGAGGGGATGGTAAGCCGGTATGCACATTCATATCCTGGGTATTTGCGGTACATTTATGGGCTCCCTGGCCCAGTTGGCCAAGGCCTCTGGCCATCA
>JBFICU010000096.1:0-6384 GCA_041581855.1 Porticoccus sp.
TGAACGGTGACACCCTGAGCCGTGAAGCCTCCCGCTACGGTACTGTTCTGGCTCATGCTCAACTGGGCGAAGTGAAAAAAGCACGCGAGGGCCTGGCAATACTACTGAAAGCATCGCCGGACCGCCTCACCTACCAACTGGAAGACATTGCCCTCGATCGCCAGGAAGGCAAATTTATTAATGCTATCGAAAAGAGCCAGCAGTTGTTGCGCAAGCATGGCAACAGCTACCCGTTGAGGATGTCTCTGGCAGAAACCTACCTAAAAGCTAACCGGTTCACTGAATCGGAACAATTGCTCCGGGCGATGACGGTGGATTACCCGGACACCGCTTATGTCTGGTTCCAACTGGCAGAAGTCAGCGGCCTGGCAGGGAATATCGCTGGGGTTCACAAAGCCCGCGCCCAGTACTATCTGCTGAATGGCGTGTTTGACAAGGTGCGTGAACAGCTTGGCTATGCTCGCAAGCTGTTGGTTCACGATTTCAAGGAAGTGGCCATTATCGATCAGCAACTGCGCGACCTGGCCGACCTTGAAAAGAAAATGGAAAACTTCTGATATCCCCCGGCGCTTTAACAGGGTAACACTGCAATCTCTAGCCTAGCGTGGTTCCGCTGCTAACTGTTGCTCACGGAAGTCCAGCATCCGCTGCAACGACACCATCGCCTGCTTGCCAACCTCAGGGTCCACATGAACCTCATTAGCGCCCTGTTCGAGTGACTCCATCAAATTCTGCAGATGGTTCATCGCCATCCACGGGCAGTGCGCGCAACTGCGGCAAGTCGCGCCTTCTCCCGCCGTGGGCGCAATGATCAGCTCCTTGTCAGGTGCTGCCTGCTGCATCTTGTAGAAGATACCGCTGTCGGTGGCGACAATCATTTGCTTGTTCGGCAAGGTCTGCGCAGCCTTGATCAGCTGTGAGGTGGAACCCACCGCATCGGCAATATCGACCATCGCTTCAGGGGATTCAGGGTGCACCAGAATAGCCGCATCCGGGTACAACTCTTTAAGACTGGCGACGCCGCGGGATTTAAATTCTTCATGAACAATACAGCTGCCGTCCCACAGCAACATGTCGGCTCCGGTTTTCTTCTGCACATAGCTGCCGAGGTACTTGTCTGGCGCCCAGAGAATTTTCTCACCGCGGCTGTCCAGGTAATCCACCACATCCAGGGCAATACTGGATGTCACCACCCAATCCGCCCGTGCTTTTACCGCCGCAGAAGTATTGGCATACACCACCACCGTGCGATCCGGATGCTGGTCGCAGAATGCCGCGAAATCCTCAGCGGGGCAGCCGATATCCAGCGAGCAGGTTGCTTCCAGAGTCGGCATTAACACCGTTTTGTCCGGGGTCAGGATCTTGGCGGTCTCACCCATGAATTTGACCCCCGCCACCACCAGGGTTGAGGCGGGATGGGTACTGCCAAAACGCGCCATTTCCAGAGAGTCGGAGACAAAACCGCCGGTCTCTTCTGCCAACTGCTGGATCACGGCATCGGTGTAGTAGTGGGCAACGATAACCGCGTTCTTCTCCACCAGCAGCTGCTTGATGCGGTCGCGATAATAGGCCTCTTCCTCAGGGGTATACCTGGGCTCATCGTGCATCTGATTGAGGTAATTTTCGACGATACCGCGGTGATCGGATTCGCTGGCAACGTGGAGCTTGGATGACTCGTTCATAGGTGGGGTACTGACTGAATAATACTTACTAAAATTTTAACACAGAAGCCCGCCAGCTTTTTTATTCCAATATGCCATTCAACCATATATTCGTTATTTCATATATATGATTATCCAAATATACTTGCGACACACCATCAGTTTGAAGGCCATGACACCATGAACCCGGTTCAATTTTTCAAATGCCTTGCCGACGAAACCCGTCTGCGCAGCCTGATGCTGATCGCCCGTGAAGGCGAACTCTGCGTTTGTGAACTCACAACGGCACTGGGTGAAAGCCAGCCAAAAATTTCCCGCCATCTGGCACAACTGCGCCAGTGCGAACTGCTGCTGGATAGGCGCCAGGGACTGTGGGTGTTCTATCGACTCAATCCGGCACTGCCGGACTGGGCGAAAGCCGTGGTAGAGGAGGTCACCCAGGCAAACGGTAGCTTCCTGGACGAGAGCCTTCACAACCTGTGTCGTATGGGCGATCGCCCCGAGCGGGCCAAGGCCTGCTGCTAGGTCTTGCCGCAGGCTTTTATATTCAAATCCATTAGCATCGAGGACGGAGACGATGACCATCAAAGTAGGCATCAACGGTTTTGGCCGCATGGGGCGGCTGGCGCTACGGGCCGCCTGGGAGAACTATGATCTGGAATTCGTGCAGATCAATGACCCCGCTGGCGACGCTGCAACACTGGCACACCTGCTGAACTTCGATTCTGTGCACGGCCGCTGGCACTGTGAAGCCACTGCCGAAGGTGAGGATATTTTAGTGGGCGATCGTCGCATCCGCTGCACCCGCAACAAAGCCATCGGCGAAACCGATTGGTCCGGCTGCGACCTGGTGATTGAAGCCTCCGGTAAAATGAAATCCACGCAGGTGTTGCAGGCCTTCCTTGACCAAGGCGTCAAACGAGTGGTGGTCACGGCCCCCGTGAAAGAAGAAGGGGTGTTGAACGTGGTGATGGGGGTCAATCACCAGCTCTATGACAAAGATCACCATCGCATCGTCACTGCCGCCTCCTGCACCACCAACTGCCTGGCACCGGTAGTCAAAGTGATTCACGAAAACCTGGGTATCCGCCACGGTTCCATGACCACCATTCACGACCTGACCAACACTCAAACCATTCTCGACGCCCCTCACAAGGACCTGCGCCGTGCTCGCGCCTGCGGCATGAGCCTGATTCCCACCACCACCGGCTCGGCCACTGCCATCACCCACATTTTCCCAGAGCTGAAGGGAAAGCTGAACGGCCATGCGGTGCGGGTGCCACTGGCCAACGCCTCGCTCACTGACTGCGTTTTCGAGGTGGAGCGGCCCACCACGGCAGAGGAAGTAAATCAGTTGCTCAAGCAGGCAGCCGAAGGACAACTACAGGGCATTCTCGGTTATGAGGAGCGGCCACTGGTATCCATCGACTACAAGACCGACCCCCGTTCCAGCATTGTCGACGCACTCTCCACGATGGTGGTCAATGGCACCCAGGTGAAGATATACGCCTGGTACGACAACGAGTGGGGTTATGCCAACCGCACCGTTGAGCTGGCGCAGATGGTGGGAATGCAGGACCAGAATTAGCCATGCAAACCCTGGCCAGACTGACCCCGGAGGTCCGACAATACCTGATTGTCACCGGTAACTATTGGGCCTTTACCCTCACCGACGGTGCCCTGCGCATGCTGGTGGTGCTGCATTTCTATGAGCTGGGCTACAGCCCGCTGGAAATCGCCCTGCTGTTCCTGTTCTATGAACTCTTCGGTGTGGTCACCAATCTGCTGGGAGGCTGGCTGGGCGCCCACCTGGGCCTCAACCGCACTATGAACACCGGCTTGCTGATGCAGGTGGCGGCGCTGGTCATGCTGCTGGTACCTACCGCGTCCCTCACTGTACCTTGGGTGATGGCCGCTCAAGCGCTGTCAGGCATCGCCAAGGACCTGAACAAGATGAGCGCCAAAAGCGCCATCAAGCTGCTGGTACCCAAGGATGCCTTGGGTACCCTGTATCATTGGGTGGCAGTGCTGACCGGATCGAAAAATGCCTTGAAAGGCGCCGGGTTTTTCCTCGGGGGATCGCTGCTGGCCCTGCTCGGCTTTCGCACCACTGTCGCCAGTATGGCAGTGGGGCTGGCGATAGTCTGGTTGTTAAGTGTGCTGACCCTGAGGGGTGATTTGGGCAAGGCCCAGCAAAAGCCCAGATTTTCCCAGCTTTTTTCCCGCAGCACCCCGATCAATTATCTGTCCGCCGCAAGACTGTGCCTGTTTGGCGCCAGGGATGTGTGGTTTGTGGTGGCGCTGCCCGTTTACCTTTCCACCGCCCTCCACTGGGACCACTGGCAGGTGGGCAGCTTCCTTGCCCTGTGGATTATCGGTTACGGCGTAGTGCAATCCCTGGCCCCCCTGCTCACCGGCACGGGCCATGGCAAGCTGCCGGACGGTCGCAGCGCCTTCGCTTGGGCATTACCCCTGATGGTGGCCCCGGCAATCATTGCCTTAGCGATGGCACTGAACTGGCACCCTACAACGGTCCTGTTAGCGGGGCTTTTGGTATTTGGGGTACTGTTCGCCATCAATTCTTCGTTACACAGTTACTTGATCGTCAGCTATGCGCGAGAGGATGGGGTATCGCTGGATGTGGGCTTCTATTACATGGCCAATGCCATGGGGCGCCTACTGGGGACGGTGCTCTCCGGCTGGCTGTTCCAGGCCAGCGGCCTGGATGCCTGCCTATGGGTGTCTGGAGCATTAATTGCCTTAGCGGCGATTATTTCCCTGCGCCTACCGAAACAGGCATCGTGCAATTGAGTGAACTGAGTCATGCCGACGGGTCGCTTTACCGTGCCCAGAGCCTATGCTCCGCGCGCCGAAGACCTATACTTGGTTTCGTACCCGAACTTGATCTCGGCAAAAAGATGGATAATGTTTGGCGGAATGTTTTAGGTAGGTGTTTTTTGGATGAGTTTTTTTGGTGATCGTTTCGCCCACAACCGATGCTCGGGAAGCACAATGAATAACAAATGGCTGAAGTTGTATCAGCAGGAGTCCGCCCAGACACATTTGATGCTTCTGATGATCGTCGGCTTCCTGATTATCTATTTTTTGCCCCTCGGCTCAGTGCGTTTTGACAACGCCCTGATGGAAGGCTTTCGGCTGACCCACTGGTATGCCCGGGAACACGTCATTCTCTGTCTGTTACCGGCATTTGTGATCGCCGGCGCTATGGCGGTTTACATCAGTCAGGGCGCGGTGATGCGCCACTTGGGCCCGCAAGCATCCAAGCCCGTCGCGTTCGGCGTAGCCTCCGTCTCCGGCTGCCTGCTGGCGGTTTGCTCCTGTACCGTATTGCCACTGTTTGGCGGTATCTACAAACGCGGTGCCGGGCTGGGTGCAGCCATCGCCTTCCTCTACTCGGGACCCGCCATCAATGTCATGGCTGTGGTGGTGACCGCCAAGGTACTGGGTGCGGAATTGGGCATTGCCCGCGCCATCGGCGCGATTCTGTTTTCCCTGGTGATCGGCGCGATCATGCACCTGATCTACCGCAAGGAAGAAGCGGCTCGGTCTTCTGCCGCTGCAGGGAAAGGCTTTAGCACAGAGGAAAGCGACAGACCCCTGGGTGCCATCATCGCCTTCTTTTCACTGCTGATCGGCATTTTGGTATTTGCCAACTGGGCCGCCGCCGACAGCGCCAGCTGGATGTTGATCCACCAATGGAAGTGGCCGATTACCGCGCTGCTGGCACTCGCCTTTGGCGCATTACTGATATGGCACTGGCAGTGGCCCGCGCGCGGCCTCTTGATCCTCGGTGCCGTGATTGCACTCCTGGCGCTGCTATTCCCCAGCGTACACGAACTGCCCTTTGCCACCGGCATCATCGGCCTAATGCTGCTGGCGGCACTGCGCGAGGAAGACAGGGAGTGGGCGGCGCAGTCCTGGGATTTCACCAAACAGATCGTGCCGTTGCTGCTGGCAGGGGTCTTTGTGGCAGGCTTGCTGCTGGGCAGACCGGGCTTTGAGGGCATGATCCCCTCCGGCTGGGTGACTGCGGCAGTGGGAGACAACGGCTTCCTGTCCACTTTGCTGGCGGCGTTGCTGGGGGGCTTTATGTATTTCTCCACGCTCACTGAAGTCCCTATTGTGGAGGGGTTAATCGGCAATGGCATGGGCAAAGGTCCGGCCCTGGCGCTACTGCTCGCTGGCCCGGCCATTTCACTGCCAAACATGCTGGTGATTCGTACCATCATTGGCACCCGCAAGACCGTTATCTACTGCTCCCTGGTGGTGGTGATGGCTACCATCAGCGGCTTTCTCTACGGCAATTTTTTCTAGGAGCAACAGAAATGAAACTGACCATCTACGGCAAGGGCTGCAGCAAATGTGAAAAGCTGCAGGAATACGCTGAATCCGCAGCGGAGACACTGGGTATTGATTACGATGTAGAAAAAGTGACGGACATGAACCGGATCATTGATGCCGGCGTGATGCACACCCCTGCTTTGGCAGTGAACGGCGAAGTGGTTCTGGAAGGCCGTATCGGTAGTGTCAGTCAAATAACAGAATTATTGAAGGCGGGATCCTGATCACCAGCCGGTGATCGTCCTCTTCCAAACTCGACAGCAAAGGTTGGGATATCCGGGTTAAACCTCAACACGAGGAAACAATATCTGCCCAACGATGGGAGAGGAATCCTGCTGGGGTTCCCAGTTGGGCTCCGCCA
>JBFICU010000097.1:0-6326 GCA_041581855.1 Porticoccus sp.
GCGGCGGCTCAACCATTCAAAGCGATGAAACCAACCCAGCACCGCCAGGCCCGCCCCTAAAGGACAAAGGTATCGGCAGTAAGCCTTGTGCACAAAAAGACTGAGTATGAGCAAACCCACCGCATAGAGAACAAACGGCCACGAACGGATAAACACCAGCGTGATCGCCGTTTTAAACGGCTCCACCTCGGAAAGAATTTCAGCAGCGGTCAACGAGTACAGGGAAGCACCAACCAGAAAAACCAACACGACATATTTCAGTCGCCATAACCGCGTGTGCGTTCGAAAGGATATTTTAAGTTGTGGAATACCCAGTTTTTTCGCCAGCCAGGCAGCCATTTCCTGGAGGGCGCCAAAGGGACAAAGCCAGCCACAAAACAACCCGCGTCCCACCACAAACAACGAGATGAACACGTAGATCCACAAAATAAACAGCATCGGATCAATCAGGTAATCACTGAGATTAAAGCCATCCATCAAGGCCTGAATAATCGTAAAAATATTGACGACAGATAACTGGCCCTGTGCATACCAACCCACAAACAGCAGGGTAAACCATAGATATCCCCAGCGAAGCCGATGAAACAGCTTCGGATACCTGGTGAGCTTGTGCTGAAAGACAAAGATGCCTGTCAGTATCAGCAGGCTGGCCAACAGTATGACCACCTCTACCATCCTGTTTTCCCAGATGACGACCCAGGGCGCGTCACGCTTGAGAGGATCTTCGACATTCTCTTCATAAAAAAAGAACTTGGCGGGCAACTGATAGTCTGCAGAAAAGCGCGCATTAACCGGCTCAAACAGTCTGCCTTTACTGCGACTCACGATAAAAGAAAACTGCCACGGTGCGCCGGGATCAAAATCTGACTGGGCCTTAATACGGAAGAGTTTGCTGGTATCGAATTTCACGATATAGGGCGAATGGACCTCGTCGTAGTCGTAGAAATTCATATCACGAATTTCTATCGGTAGATCCTGCTGTTTCACCACCAGGCGGTCAGGTACTGAGCCGGGAACAAAATCCTCATCAACAAAACTGGCGTCACCATTGGACATGACCGCAATAGCCTGGGCTCCGGGACCCAGCTCGAGGAGCATCCGCCGATAATCCTCTTCACCCAGTATGTTCAATCCGACAGTGGGCACATTGAGATAGGCGTAATAGATATCGATAAACGGCTCTTTCCGCTCCTCACCGGAGTCAGAATCCATGCCTTCAACAGATGTGCCTTGAAATGCTGCTGCCACCTGCGCGTGAGAAATAGTCAGCCGCTTCACAAATCCTTGCTGCACTAATTCATCCCAACTCATGGGAGTGAATATATCTTCATGGACCTTCGCCACAGAGTGAGGCGCAAAACCTTCCAGGGTTTCCCTAGCCACTTTCAGCGCCGATAGCAGAATGGTTTCATTGATGGCCACGACGGATGCCGTCGCCTTGGTTATGCCGTCAATATAGACGTTGGCACCGGCACGCTGCCGACCAACTTTGATATTGTCCTTGGCAGATAACCCCGCATATTGCCGGATAAATTCCAGCAATGGCGCTTCGCCGAGACCGTGCAGGAAAATAGGTTCGTGATGTTTGAGCAACTTCACACCCGTAAACTTGCCACGAATGTCGATGCCCACCAACAGATTGACCGGATCTCCCGAAAAGCCGGGAATGGCCACAAAGTCACTGGATTCGAACAGATACCCGAGCAGGGCTGCGCCGCGATACACCGGCCAGACCATCAAGCTGGCGTCCTTCTCACCCACATGACTGGCCGTGGGGAAAATCGTCTGCCAGGAACCATCTGCCTGCCAGTTGCCCGCTACTCCGGCCTGATGCTCATTGGGACTGGCGTACAACTTTGCTGCCAAAGCGAACATCAGCAGCAGGGCGAAGGTAAATCTGCTTCTCAGCATGTGCCCTAAGAGCATAAATACTCCCGTTGAGCCTTAATTCCCTCAATGCGTTTTATGTGGCAACAGGGAACCATGAAATAGGAAAAGCTCTCCCAAAAAACCCCCGACCTGATACCCGTTTGGATATCAGGTCAAGGACAAGGGCAGAGGGAGAATACAACTAGATCAAGATTTAGGGAGTTTGAAAGTCCAAACGGTACCACCCTGGTTCAGGTAGTTAACACGTTTTGCCACATCACCACCCCAGAGAGGCACTGCGCCACCCCAGCCAGAGATAACAGAGACAAACTGTTCACCGTCCTGCTCCCAGGTAATGGGCGAGCCCACGATGCCGGAACCAGTCTGGAATTTGTACAGCACTTTTCCTGTCTCGGCACACAGGCCATAGAGATAGCCTTCCGGAGTACCGGTAAAGACCAGGTTACCAGCAGTCGTCAGCACACCACCCCAAAGCGGAGCGTTGTTTTTGAACTCCCACTTGATATCACCTGTCTTGGGGTCGATAGCTTTCAGGGAGCCAATATGGTCTTCAAAGATGGGCTTAATGGTAAAGCCTGCGCCAAGGTAGGCAGCACCTTTCTTATAGGCAATCGGCTCATTCCAGATATCCATACCCCACTCGTTAGAGGGCACATAGAACATTCCGGTATCCTTGCTGAAGGCCATAGGCATCCAGTTCTTGCCACCCAGGAAGGAAGGAATAGAGAAGACAGAGCTGCCTTTCTTGCCATCGGCGCTATCTTCCGGGTTTCCGGGACGGTTCTCATCGACGTAGATGGGTCGACCTTTCTCGTCCAGACCTTTCGCCCAACTAATGTTTTTGACAAATGGCACACCGCGGATAAAGTCACCGCTGACACGGTTCAGCACATAGAAAAAGCCGTTGCGGTCTGCAGTTGCTGCCGCTTTAACCGTCTTGCCACCGTCCATATAGTCGAACGGAATCAGCTCATTCACACCATCGAAGTCCCAGCCATCATGCGGGGTGGTTTGAAAGTGCCAAACGATTTCACCGGTATCCGCATTAATAGCCAGCCGTGAGGAGGTATACAGGTTATCGCCGGGGCGAGTGTGCGAGTTCCACGGTGCCGGGTTACCGGTACCCATGTAAATCAGGTTAGTTTCGGGATCGTAAGTGCCGCCATTCCAGGTAGCACCGCCACCCTGCTTCCACATATCGCCAGGCCAGGTTTTACCTGCTTCACCACCGGTAATACCGTTTTCTTTACCGTTGAGGTAACCCATGTGGCCTTCAATCACCGGGCGGCTCCACACCAGCTCACCGGTTTTGGCATTGCGTGCTTCAGCTTTACCAATGATGCCGAACTCACCGCCGGAAACACCGGTGATGACCATGCCCTTGATAATCTGAGGAGCAGCGGTGAAAGAATAGCCCGCCTTGTAATCGGCCAGTTTCTCTGTCCACTTCACCTTGCCGGTTTTGCGATCCAAGGCAACCAGTTTGGCGTCCAGGGTACCGAAGATCACCAGATCATCGTACAACGCCGCACCGCGGTTGATCACATCACAACAAGGCATGATGTTGTCGGGAAGACGGGCATCGTACTGCCACAACTCTTCACCGGTAACTGTATCAATCGCATAGAGGCGGGAATAAGAACCGGTAATGTACATCACCCCGTCTTTCACGAGGGGCTGTGATTCCTGACCGCGTTGCTTTTCACCACCCAGTGAGAAAGCCCAAACCGGTCGCAATTGCGTTACGTTATCTCTATTGAGCTTTTTCAGTGGGCTATAGCGCTGAGCCTTGGGACCCAGACCGTAACTGACAACGTCCTCGGTAGTGGCCTGGTCATTCAAAATGTCGGCATCTGTGACAGGGTTGAAAGACGCGGCATTGCCACTAATGGCAAATGTACTAATTATCGCTGCAGCCAATGCTGAGCGCCCCAACAGCTTATAGGTCGGTCTATCGTTACGGGATTTCATCTCTAGCTCCTGAATCTCTTTGCTTTTCAAATATTTTTATATTCGGGTTTAGGCGCGACTTATAACAATCTACAGCTTGTGTCACTTGGGAACGTCAGGTCTTGAAACAATAAGATTTCCCATACAACCGAGTATCCAACCATGCCGAATATTCAACAATGACACTTGGGAATGAGTTCATGTCGTAAAAAAGTACCAGATAGGCGGAACCGAAAATGCATTTAGCAATGCAACAAATCACATCAACAAGATTGCGGAATCAGGGCAACAAAAGAGAAGACAACTGGACACGGGGTTACGCAAGCGCGTAACCACCTAAAATAAATGATTTTTAGCAGGTAGCTAAATGTGTAAAGAATTCACTAATCTTCATACTCCGTTAATTTTCTCTGCGCTTTCTTGGCATTTTTCGCCAGCATTTCTGCTGAACCAGAA
This sequence comes from Porticoccus sp., assembly GCA_041581855.1. Classification (GTDB taxonomy): domain Bacteria; phylum Pseudomonadota; class Gammaproteobacteria; order Pseudomonadales; family Porticoccaceae; genus Porticoccus. The sequence goes on from JBFICU010000097.1 coordinate 4,297, forward strand.
CCACAGGCGATAATCGTGCGCATGGCCTCTTCCACGGAAACATGGGCTAAAACTTCAACGCAATCTGCCGGCAGATGATAGGTCAATCCGGAGGTCGGAATGGGTGCCGTCGGGACAAAGACGGTAAAAGAACCGTTCGGGTGCCGGCTGGTAACAATTGCCGTCACCGTGACGGGCGATTCCGGCCCGAAGATTTTCGCCAACGCGGTTTGGCCACTGAATAGAGAGGTTTCATTGCCGACACCAAGTAGTTGCGACACCACCTCACGAATCGTGCGATAACCCGGTGCCAGTTTCGCCAGCCAACCATCTACATGACCATGCACCCAAAAGCCAAGGCGGGTTTTAATCAGCAATCCCACCAGAAAACAGGCCGATAATATCAACCCGAACACCACCATGAACGCCAAAAATTCATTCAGGGTGGTTTCTTCTCGCAACAAGCCCGTCAGCGGGCTGATCAGCTCGGATATCCCGCCAAACAGCCAAACAAAAATCATCGCCAATAATGCAATGGGCAGCACCACCGTCAAACCGCCCAAAATTGTCAGGGTAAGAAACGAACGAAGGCGCTTCATGGTCTATCCTCAAATGGCTGGAGATTGGTGGGGGAAAAACATAAAGTGGAGTTGACCGCTATCAAATCAGAATTGCCGCAACACATCTAGACTGACGACTCATTAACGGAGGATGACACAATGAAAGCTAATGTAGGCACTATTGACCGCGTAATTCGCGTTGTTTTGGGACTGGTGCTGATCGCACTGGTTTTCGTGGGTCCACAAACCCCTTGGGGCTGGGTAGGAATCATTCCACTGGTTACTGGCCTAATCAGTAATTGCCCTTTGTACAGCATTCTGGGACTAAGTACTTGCCCGATGAAAAAACGCTGACCGATAATTAAATTAAACGCTAGGAAACCAAAAATTAAGTAGCCACCGGGAAGCTAGTACTTTGAGCTATCCCGCGTGCGCTGCTTAGCGCTATAAACTAAAGAATTTCTCTCACACATAACACCCACAGCCGGGGAGACAAAAAAGTCGCCTTTTTTGACGCCCCATGACTGTGTTTGTTACGAGCTTTTTCGATATATCTTACAAGGGGCGAACGTTGTTGGCGCATGGACCTTTCTGGCCCTGACCAACTTCAAACTCAACTTGCTGACCGTCGTTAAGCGTGGCGTAACCGCCGCCATTCTTAATTTCTGAGTGGTGAACAAACAGGTCTTTTCCGCCATCTTCCGGAGTAATAAAACCAAAACCTTTGTCTGCGTTAAACCACTTAACTGTACCTTTACTCATAATACCCTCTACTTTTACTTTAACTTGGTGAATGATGATAACTCTGCCTCCGGACTCACCATTCCGAACACAGACAGCTTAAATCGAAATTTCACAAACGCCTTAGGTAATGGACTCTCAGCGATAATGCCGTGAAGCTTACCGCCTTATGACGAACCTGACCTGTTGCTAAATGTTGATCCCACTGTTAGTAACCCAAACCTGACCCACAAGAGCCAAACAAATTATTAGCCCCCAACCACCATATAGCAAGCTTCTACGACCAATTACACCGTTTAAATGGAGTTTAAAGCCATAAAGAATGGCAGATCCCACTAAAACCTGAACGCTCAAAAGCCCTACAGCCGCAGGAATAGAGCCGATTTCGGGTTTGAGGCCTAAAAAAAGCGTGATTAACCCCACCACCCCGAATGTGAGTAAAAACCAGCCAAATATCTTCAAATAATTGAGCATCGTTATCATTCAGCCATCTTATTTAGCGTTTTTGCACGCAAAACCGGACCGCAGTCAGGTGGTATCCCGTTAATTCGCCCTTTCCAAAACGGCAGATTGAAAACCACAAGACCAGGCTTAAAGGCAGGCTCAACCGGGTCGCACTTAACGCAGGCTGTTATAAATACAGGCCAGCAGCCAACCGAAAATACCTGCTGACAGCGACCATCCCAGCAAACCCAACAGCACACCACCCAGGGTCAGGTGCCAGCCAAGGGTGGCGATATTCATGTGCAA
>JBFICU010000098.1:0-6309 GCA_041581855.1 Porticoccus sp.
CCATATCCGAGACATTCAGCTCGGCTTTAAAAACGGTGGCCTTTAGTGCCATGTTGCGGTGCCATATGAGTAGGGTGGCTGGGGCAGGTAGGCTGCCCCGTGAGTATGCCTAATGATATTAGGGGCGTGTCAGGTAATAATGCCGGAACCGCCAAGACCACCCCTTCCACCAGAGCCGCCGCCCTGGCCGGGGATAACAATTTTCGAGGCCTGTTCACGGCGCATTTCTTCCAGCTCTTTGGCGGTGCGTTCTACAGCCGCTTCCGCTTCTGCGCCAAATTTTTCGGCGGCTTCACCAATACTGTTGGCTTCCAGTACAAAATTTATCGGCAGGGCGCCCATTGGGCTCATTACCTGGGTGGAACCCATATAGACCACTTGACGATCGGGGTCGGGGTCTCCGGCAGGAGTCACGGGTGTGAGACGGCGAATACTGCCAATTTTCTGATCAGTGAAGATTTCTTCCAGATACAGTTCGGCGGGGTTCATGCTGGCGTCAAATTGCTTGGAATTGCTCATGTTCTTTCTTCAGTTACACAAATAGGGCCGCACACCCTACCAGATTTTTCCGGGGTCGTCAGGGGGCGGTAATCTGTGATTTGAGGGTTTCGACCAGTGCATTGGCCGCCGATGACAGCGGGTAACGTCGGCGGGTCAGAATGCCTACGCGGCGGGTGACTACTGGATCGGTCAGCAACCGGCTTTCGGCACCGAGGGCTTGCATCTGTTGGATGGCCAGGGACGGCACCACACTGATACCCAGACCACCCGCTACCATGGAGCCGATAGAGGCAAGTTGGTGGGCTTCGAATTCTACTGTCAGGTTAATGCCGCAACTGGCGGTGGTTTCATCAATCATCTGGCGCATGGCCGAGGGGCGTTGCAGGGCGACGAAGGGATAGTCTTGCAACTGTGCCCAGCGGATTTTTTTCTCTTTCAGTAAGGGGTGGTTCGGGGGGGTGACCACGTAAAAGTTGTCCTCAAACAGTGGTTCAAAGTGCAGGTCTTCGGATTCATCCAGGTCGAATGTAACACCCACTTCCACACGGCCCTTGCGCACCATATCCACTACCACTTCTGCCACCACATCCTGTACGGTGATGTTGATATCGGGGAACTGGCTGCGGAAGTGGTGCAGTGCCTTGGGCAGTTTGCTGATGGAAAAGGAGGCCATGGTAGCAATGGACAGTTTGCCGCGGCGCATGGCGAACAGGTTGTGCAGGTCGGTCAGCGCGTTGTCCCAGTCCGCCAGCAACCTTTGTGCGACAGGGAGGAAGGCCTCTCCCTCGGGCGTTAGCGACAGGGTGCGGGTGGTGCGGGCCAGCAGTTTTCCGCCGACCACTTCTTCCATGTTTTTCAGGGCGATACTCAGGGCGGGTTGCGACAGGTGCAGGCGTTCTCCGGCTTCGGCGAAGTTGTGGGTTTGCGCCACGGTGACAAAGGCCTTGAGCTGCTTGATGGTGATATCCATAAACTCTTCTATTTATAAGTGCGGCTAATCAGTTGATTAAAATTTTACGCTTGATAAATATATTGCGCTATAGGATGCTTTGTGCCGTTTAAAAAGCCTGAAGTATTGGCTACCGGGGTAAGTAATAAAAAACGACTGAGGAGTTAAGTTCATGGCGGGTTTCGATAAGGTGGTGAGCACCTACGAAGAAGCGATGGCAGGTCTTGAAGATGGCATGACCGTCATAGCAGGCGGTTTTGGTATCTGTGGTATTCCCGAAAATCTGATCAAGCAGATCAAGAAGATGGGTACCAAGGATCTCACCATTGTTTCCAATAACTGTGGTATTGATGGTTTTGGTTTGGGCATCCTGCTGGAGGATCGCCAGATCAAAAAAATGGTGTCTTCCTACGTAGGCGAGAACAAGCTGTTTGAAGAGCAATTGCTTTCCGGTCAACTGGAAGTGGAATTGACGCCCCAGGGTACTCTGGCAGAAAAAATGCGTGCAGCCGGTGCAGGTATTCCGGCATTCTACACAGCGACCGGTTATGGTACCGATATCGGTAAAGGCAAAGACGTCCGCGAGTTCAATGGTCGCAAGTACATTCTGGAAGAGGCTATTCAGGGTGATTTTTCCATTGTAAAAGCGTGGAAAGCAGACCGTTATGGCAATGCGATCTACCGCAACACAGCCATGAACTTCAATCCAATGGCGGCCACCGCTGGCAAGATTTGTGTGATGGAAGTGGAAGAGATTGTAGAACCCGGCGAACTGGATCCGATGCACGTTCATACCCCCGGTATTTATGTGGATCGCCTGATCAAGGGCACTTTCGAAAAACGTATTGAAATACGTACTGTTCGCCAAGGCTAAGAGGAGAGACAATCATGGCACTTTCTCGTGATCAAATGGCTATCCGTGTGGCCCGTGAGCTACAGGATGGTTTCTACGTAAACCTCGGCATTGGTATTCCCACTTTGGTGGCTAACCATGTGCCGGAAGGTATGGAAGTCATGCTGCAGTCCGAGAATGGACTGCTGGGTATGGGACCATTTCCGACAGAAGACCAGGTCGACCCCGATCTGATCAATGCGGGCAAACAGACCGTTACTACCGCCAAAGGCGCTTCCATTTTCTCATCAGCGGAATCCTTCGCCATGATCCGCGGCGGTCATGTGGATCTGACTGTACTGGGTGCATTTGAAGTGGATGTGCAAGGTAACATCGCTTCCTGGATGATTCCCGGCAAGCTGGTGAAAGGCATGGGCGGCGCGATGGATCTGGTGGCAGGTGCTGATAACATCATCGTGTTGATGACCCACGCCGACAAATACGGCAACTCCAAACTGCTGCCGGAGTGCACTCTTCCGTTGACTGGTGCTGGCTGTATTAAACATGTGCTGACCGATCTGGCATACGTTGAAATTCGCGATGGCAAGTTCCACCTGGTTGAACGAGCCCCGGGTGTTTCCGTCGAGGAGATCGTCTCCCTGACTGCCGGTGAAATGGTTGTTCCTGACCATGTGCCGGAAATGCAGTTCTGATTTTAAGAATTGCTGCTAAAAAGGCTCCCTGATGGGGGCCTTTTTTATGTCTGCTTCAAGGTGTGCTGGCAGTTTTTGTAATGATCGCTGAATGACTTAAACTGTCCGTTCCCATAGGTATCGTAGACGTTTAGTCCAGTTGTTAGCCTGTCACCTACCCTAGGCTAGCGCCCATCCAATTCGTGAGGTAACTGTATGTTGAAAGGTAAAACTGCACTGGTGACAGGTTCCACCAGTGGTATTGGCTATGCTATGGCTGATCGGCTGGCCAACGTCGGTGCCAATATTGTCCTGCATGGCCTGATGGACCCCGCTCAGGGCGTAGCTCTGGCAGAGGAATTTGAATCTCGCTATGGCATTCAGTGTCTCTTTAGCGATGCGGATATTTCCACTGCTGAAGGCAACGAGGCATTGGTAGCCGCGGCGATGGAAAAGTTTGGTCAGGTAGATATTCTGATCAATAACGCCGGCATCCAATATACCGCCTCGGTGGAGGATTTCCCGGTGGCGAAATGGGATGCCATTATCGCCATCAACCTCAGTTCTGCGTTTCATACTACCCGCCTGCTGGTGCCCGGTATGCAACAACGCGGTTGGGGACGCATCATCAATATCGCCTCGGTGCACGGTCTGGTTGCCTCACTGCAAAAGGCGGCCTATGTGGCGGCCAAGCATGGCATTGTCGGCCTCACCAAAGTAGTGGCGCTGGAAAACGCCGAGAAAGGTGTGACGGTAAATGCCATCTGTCCCGGCTGGGTTGACACTGAGCTGGTCGCAGCTCAGTTCCGCGCCGTGGCAGAACGTGATGGGGTGGATTTTGAGGAGGGCAAGCGTCGGGCAATCATTGCCAAGCAGCCCATGCCCCGTGCCACCCAGCCTTCAGCGCTCGGTGATCTGGCGGTATTCCTCTGCTCTGAATCAGCGGCGACCATTACTGGTGCCAGTCTTCCGATCGATGGCGGTTGGACTGCACAGTAACATTGCGATTGTTATGACATCCTGGGAACTGTCTGTTTTACAGGCAGTTCCACCGGGGTTGCTGTAGAATCCGCGCCTTTCTCCTGCTCGGTTGCCTGCAATTCAGGTGACTGAGCCAGCTAACAGGACAGGTAACGTGTCAGGCAAGGTTGGTTTTATTTCTCTCGGCTGCCCCAAGGCGTTGGTCGACTCTGAACGCATTCTCACTCAGTTGCGGCTGGAGGGCTATGAAGTGTCCCCCAGCTACGAGAATGCGGATGTGGTGGTGGTCAACACCTGTGGTTTTCTTGATAGCGCCAAGCAGGAATCTCTGGATGCCATTGGCGAAGCTATGGCGGAAAACGGTCGGGTAATCGTGACGGGCTGTATGGGCGGGGACGAACAGGCCATCCGTGATGTTCATCCCGGGGTGTTGGCAGTGTCCGGCCCTCATCAGTACGAGGCGGTGGTGGGTGCAGTGCACGAGTACGTGCCGCCATCCGCCGATCACAATCCTTATGTGGATCTAGTGCCGCCGCAGGGTATCAAGCTGACGCCACGCCATTATTCCTATCTGAAAATTTCTGAGGGCTGCAACCACCGCTGCAGTTTTTGCATCATTCCTTCGATACGCGGAGATCTGGTGAGTCGGCCCATCGGTAGTGTGATGGATGAGGCGGAGCGGCTGGTCAGTGCGGGGACTAAAGAGCTATTGGTGATCTCACAGGACACCAGTGCTTACGGCGTGGATGTGAAATTCCGTACCGGCTTTTGGCAGGGCAAACCCGTCAAGACCCACATGCAACAACTCTGTGAGGCGTTGGGTGAGCTGGGTGTGTGGGTACGATTGCATTATGTTTACCCCTACCCTCATGTGGACAATGTGTTGCCCTTGATGGCGGAAGGTAAAATCCTGCCCTATCTGGATATCCCCTTCCAGCACGCACACCCTGAGGTGTTGAAGGCGATGAAGCGCCCGGCCAATGAAGAAAAAGTGCTGGAGCGCATTCGCCGCTGGCGGGAGATCTGTCCAGACCTGACCCTGCGCAGTACCTTTATTGTCGGTTTTCCGGGCGAGACCGAGGAGCATTTCCAGTACCTGCTGGACTGGTTGCGGGAAGCACAATTGGATCGGGTTGGCTGTTTTAAATACGAGGCGGTTGATGGCGCGCCCGCCAACCAACTTGTCGGTGCCGTTCCTGAAGAGGTAAAGCAGGATCGCTGGGAGCGCTTTATGGAAACCCAGCAGGAGATCAGTGGCCAGCGTTTACAGCGCAAGGTGGGGCGCACCATTGAGGTACTGATTGACGAAATTGACGAGGAGGGTGCCATTGGTCGTTCCAGTGCTGATGCGCCTGAAATTGATGGCAATGTCTATTTGGATGGTGCCTTCGACCTAAAACCGGGTGATCTTGTCAAAGTCACTGTTGTTGAGGCGGATGACTATGACCTGTGGGCGGAGTTGTCCTGACCGTTGTACTGGCACCTAGGGTGACCGGAAATAAAAAAGGCCAGCATTAGCTGGCCTTTTTGTTGGCTGTGGGGAGCTGTCAGTGTTGGTGACCGCCCTCTCCATGCACATGGCCGTGGGAGAGTTCTTCCTCACTGGCTTCACGAACTGTTTGGATGGAGACATCGAAAGTCAGCTCCTTGCCAGCCAGCGGGTGATTGCCATCCACTGTAACCGTATCGTCGGTAGTAGCGGTGACCACAACGGAAACGGGACCGGAGGGTGTCTGGGCCTCAAAGCGCATACCAGGTTTAACGTCATCAATACCCTGGAAAGCCTGGCGAGGAACTTCCTGCACCAGGTGCTCCTGGTATTCGCCATAGGCGTCGGCGGCAGGCACGGTAACTTTCATGGTGTCACCTTCTTTTTTGCCTTCCATCGCCTGTTCCAGGCCCGGGATGATGTTTTTGTGGCCATGAATATAGGCCAGTGGCGCACTATCGGTAGATGAATCCAGCTGAACGCCGTCCCCATCAGTGAGTATGTAATGAAAGAGCACGACGGCGTTTTCGGTAATGTTCATGTGGATTCCTTCTAAGGGGAATGAATTTGAAATGAGGGGGGGATTATGGGCGATGGGGTCACTTTTGCCAAGAAAGTGGTCGGATTGGTAATCTGCCGACTTTTTTTGACCCATTTGCCCGGTTGTGGTCACCGGATGTCTTTGCCCAAGGTGATGCCTGCGGATGAATTTACCCGCCTCTGTGGAAAGGGCCTTGGTATCTTGGGATGTAGCGGCTGAGTGGTCGCTAGCTGTAGCTGGAATATGAGGAAGTTTTTTAGAAACTACTACCTATAGTGTTTTGTCTGGCGGAAAGCACTAGATGTTGTATACTCAGCTTCGATC
>JBFICU010000099.1:0-6299 GCA_041581855.1 Porticoccus sp.
CAGGAGACAATTTTTAATGGGTTTTCACAGTGTGGAAAAAATTGGCGGCACCTCCATGAGCAACTACGCCGCGGTCAGGGACAACATCATCAAACGCCCGATGGGAGAAAGTCTTTATCGACGTATCTTTGTGGTTTCTGCCTACGGCGGCATCACAGACCAGTTGCTGGAGCACAAGAAAACCGGCAAACCCGGGGTCTTTGCCTCGTTTGCCAACGGCGTCAAAGATGACAGCTGGCAGGACCTGCTATCCGAACTGAAAACACACATGTTTGCCATTAACAGCGAATTGTTTCCAGAACCACACCTGCTGACCTCTGCCAACCAGTTCATTGGCTTCCGTCTGGAAGAAGCGGAACGCTGTCTCGCCGACCTCAAGAAACTCTGTCAGCACGGTCATTTTGCGCTGGACGTACACCTGGCCACCGTGCGTGAAATGCTGGCCAGTATCGGTGAGGCCCACAGTGCCTGGAACACAGCGCAACTGTTGCAGCGGGATGGCATTAACGCCTGTTTCGTGGACCTCACAGGTTGGAAAACAAGCCGCCACATGTCCCTGGACGAGCGTATTGAAGTCGCCTTTCAGAATCTGGACCTCGACACTCAACTGCCCATCGTAACCGGCTATGCACACACTGAAGACGGTTTAATGTCCAGTTTTGACCGCGGCTACAGCGAAATGATCTTCAGTCGCCTGGCAGTGATTACTGGTGCGGAAGAAGCTGTTATTCACAAGGAATTTCACCTCAGCAGCGCCGACCCCAGGGTTGTCGGTAATCAAAACGCAGTGCCCATTGGCCGCACTAACTACGATGTGGCCGATCAGCTTGCCAATCTTGGCATGGAGGCGATCCACCCCAAAGCCGCCAAAGGATTGCGCCAGAATCACATCCGCCTGCGGGTAAAGAATACCTTTGAGCCAGAGCACGGTGGCACTCTGATCACCAGTGACTACGTAAGTGATACGCCCTGTGTCGAAATCATCGCCGGCTGCCGTGGCGTGTTCGCCATTGAGCTGTTTGACCAGGACATGGCCGGGAACTACACCCAGTGCGATATGGCCATATTGGAGGTCATACAGCGTTTCCGCGCCCATGTCGTCTCCAAAGATATCAACGCAAACACCATCACCCATTACCTCTCCACCAACCTGAAGACCGTGAAACGTATCTGTCGGGTGTTGGAAGAAACCTTTCCCGAAGCAGAGATTAACCAACAGGAAGTAGCCATCGTCTCTGCCATCGGCAGCGATATGCAGGTACCGGGTCTGTTGGCAAAAACAGTGGCGGCGCTGGCGGAAAAAAACATCAGCGTATTGGCCATGCACCAATCCATGCGGCAGGTCGACATGCAGTTTGTGATCAACGAGGAACACTGGGAGGATGCCATCAAGAGCCTGCACCAGTGCCTGGTAGAAGTGCATAACCATGGCCGCGCCATCTGCCTGGCAGTATGAACAAAATGGACTGGTTGACTGAGGACCTCAATCTCTCACACAACCAGTTCTATGTTCAAAGACGAAAAGCCCTGAAACACCAGTATCCCCCGGACAACTGCCCCGATGGCAATATTGACAGCGTGGTTCCTTCAGGTTGCAACCACGAACGGGGAGGACCGCTCTTCCCATCCGGCCAGATACTGACCAGACGGTTACCGGCCGAGCACTTACACCCGCCACTGCCGCCACCTCTCGACACCAGCTATCACGCCCTGAATAGGGGTATCCGCATTTGATTACCGCATTTATCTGTTTCCTGATGATGTTTACCCTGATCGGATTGTTATCCGCCCGACGCAGTCGTGGCACCAAACAGGATTACTACCTCGCCAGCAGCTCCGTACAGCCCTGGCTGGTGGGCCTATCAGCCGTGGCCACCAACAATAGCGGCTACATGTTCATTGGTGTGATCGGCTACACCTACTCGGTAGGTTTATCCGCCATTTGGTTAATGTTGGGCTGGATTGCCGGAGACTTCCTGGCCTCACAATTTGTTCACCAACGCCTGCGGGAACAAGCGCCGAAAACAGCGGAAGTCAGCTATGCCGGTGTGCTCAGCAACTGGTATGGGCATAAGCACAATACACTGCAACGCACCATGGGCATCATTTCCCTGATCTTTCTGCTGACCTACGCCAGCGCTCAGCTGGTGGCCGGCAGCAAGGCCTTACAGGTGTTATTCGAGTGGCCAGCCTGGGCCGGCGCCACACTGTCCGCCAGCCTGGTTACCCTGTACTGCTTTGCCGGAGGTATTCGCGCGTCCATCTGGACCGACGCCGCGCAATCTGCAGTGATGCTGGCTGCCATGGGCCTGTTGCTGATAACCGCTACCGCGGCCCTCGGCGGCACTGCTGGGGCCTATGCGGAAATGTCCGACGTTCATGGGTTCCTCAACTGGTTCCCCTCTGACCTCGCCTTTCCGGGACTGGCAGGAGGATTATTATTCGCCGTCAGCTGGATGTTCGCCGGTTTATCGGTAATCGGCCAGCCGCACATCATGGTCCGTTTTATGGCACTCAAAGACAGCCATCAGATGAATCGGGCGCGCTGCTGGTACTACCTCTGGTATTTACTGTTCTATGCCATGGCCACCGGAGTGGGCATGTTATCCCGTGTCTACCTGAGCGATTCAGGAAACTTTGATGCGGAGCTCGCCTTACCTACTATGGCCCAGGCGCTGTTTCCCCCAGTACTGGTTGGACTGGTGCTGGCGGGCATTTTCGCTGCCACCATGTCCACAGCAGATTCACTGGTGCTGAGCTGTTCGGCAGCTATCACCCATGACCTGCTTCCTCACCGAATCGAGCACACTGGCCTTATGAAAGCGGCCACGGTTCTGGTGACGCTGGCAGCCCTGCTCTGGGCGCTGGGCAATAGCCAGAGTGTATTCAGCTTGGTGGTGATGGCGTGGTCGGGACTGGCCAGTGCGTTTGCCCCATTGCTGCTGGCGCTCTGTGTGGGCGCGAGGCCCAGTCAGGGGCTGAGTATGCTCGCCATTGCCAGCGGCTTGACTGGTGCCCTGCTGTGGCGCTGGGTTGGCTGGCACACGGCTGCCTATGAAGGCATGGTGGGAATTCTGGTGGGATTGTTGATTATCGCCTCAGGATTACGCTTGGGTTACCGCCATTACCCGCAGGCGGTTCAATTGGAATAAATGCGAGGAACCCGTCGGGGCATGCGAGTCAGCAACTCATAACTGATGGTGCCAGCACTGGCAGCTACCTCATTGACAGAAAGCCCTTTGCCCCAGAGCACCACTTCATCCCCCACTGCCACCCTATCCAGGCCGGTGACATCCACGGTAATCATATCCATGGATACTCTGCCCACCAGTGGACAGCGCTGGCCGTTGATCAATACTGGTGTGCCGTCCGGCGCGTGCACGGGATAACCATCACCGTAACCGATGGCCACAGTGGCGATGCGACTGGGTTGCCCTGCATGCCAGCGAGCCGCATAACCCACCGACTCACCAACGGGCACCTCACGAAGCGCAATGACTGAAGACTTCAGGGTCATCACCGGCAGCAGTTTCTCTGCCTCTGGATGGGGTTCGGGAAACGGGGAACTACCGTAGAGCATGATACCGGGGCGATTCCAATTGGCACGGCATTCCGGCCAGCCCAGCAGTGCGGCTGAATTCGCCAGGCTCAATGGTATCTGGTCGGCACCGGGCAGCCCGGCCATGCCGGCTTTCAGTCGCGTCAGCTGCTGGCGGGTGAAGTCGTTATCCAGTTCGTCAGCACAGGCGAAATGGGTCGCGATCACGATGTTGTCTGCCACATTAGGGGAAGACTGCAGTGCGCCGTAGAAATCGGCGACCTCCTCCGGTCGAATACCCAACCGATGCATGCCGCTGTCCACACAAAGCCAGACCGTCACCTGCTTGCTAAGTTTGGCCGCCAAGATGGCCTGTAACTGCTCTCGATTCACCACCGATAGCCAGAATCCCTGCTCGGCGGCGGCAGGGATTTCTTCAGGGGAAAAAGCCCCCTCCAACAGGCAGACAGGTTTGACAATACCAGCCTCCCGCAACTCCAGCGCCTCCTCAATGCAGGCCACACCGAATGCCGGCACCAGCTTCTCTATCGCCCTGGCCACCGGCACGACACCGTGGCCGTAGGCATTTGCCTTGACGATGGCCATGGTCTGGGACTGGGGCGCAACGTCGTTCGCTAACGCCACGTTGTGGCGCAAGGCATTGAGATCAATCAGGGCTTTCGCTGGTCTGGACATAATGTGTTTGATTTACTCTGTTATCTGCAGGGACTGAACTGTCAGTAGTCGAATTTACCAGCGGAATAGATTTGCTGTGCCATCAGCCAGACATCGCCAATTTCGCCATTGCCCACTGCCCTGCCATCCACTTCGATCACCGGCACCACCTCCTTGGAAGAACTGGTCACCCATACCTCGTCGGCAGCATACACTTCCGCTTTGGTGACAGCTCTCTCCTCGACCGGTATGCGACCGTCCTTGCGCAATAAATCCAGCAGAATGTGGCGGGTAATACCTGGCAATTTATGGTTATCCAGGGGCGGCGTAATAACCACCCCATCCTTGACGATATAGGCATTGCAGGCGCTGGCTTCGGTTAACTCGTCGCGGTCATTAAACAATAGGGTTTCATCAGCACCCTGTTGATAGCCCTGCTGGAAATGCATCACATTACCCAACAATGCTGTGGACTTGATATGGCAGCGATCCCAGCGCAAATCCTGATCGGTTACCACGTGGTAACCCTTGGTACGTGCTTTGTCAGCCACGGGCTCTGCGGCAATCTCGAACGTAAAGGCAAATACAGTCGGAGTGACATTTTCCGGATAGGCGTGAAAGCGGCGCGAATCGGCACCGCGACTGACATGCAAATACAGCCCAAGGTTGCCACCACCATTGGCGTCGATAAGGTTGTCACACAGTGTCCGCCAACGCGCATTGTTCCAACCCAGCTCTATGCCAACTGCGGCGAGACCGTTACTCATCCGTTCCATGTGCAGGTCGAAGCCAATTATTTTGCCTCGGTAGGATGGCAGTACCTCGTAGATACCGTCGCCGAACAAAAACCCCCTATCCATAGGCGAAATTCGGGCTTCTTCCATAGGCAGGTAATCGCCATTCAAAAATACTGTACTCATCGTTCGCTCTGTTCTCTAAGCTTGTCCGTCTTGCGATTTGCCCTCGTCACCCGGCTCGGCAAAAAGCGGCTGATCTTAGCAGCGCCCCGAAGGCCAGGCAAAGATAAATCCCGGCTCCCTACTGGGTCGACCTTGCCTCTGTTACCAGTTGCTGCAGGCCCGCCACCAACAGCTTGCCGCTCTCACTTGGCAAGCCATCCTCAGACAACGTATTTTCACGGGTAACACCATCCACACTCCCTCTGGCAGCCAAGTACTCAAGCACGGCACGATTATCCCAGTCGGCCAAATAGTCAGTGCCTGACCAGTAACTCAACATCGCCACCAGGCCGTGAGCCGCCCAATTGGACACATCGGCAATCACCAACTCATCACAACAGGTGGCAGAAGGGATGATGTCCAGCTTGGCCAGGCCCTCAATAACATTGCCCATGCCAATTTCATTGCCACCGTCACCGATAGCAATAGAACGGCAATTCGCTAGGGCAAGAAAATCATCAAAACAAAAGGTGTGATCGCTGATATCTTCGCCTCGCATATTGTAATAGCGCCCGTCCGCCGCTCTGCCGGGCAACTCAATACTGACAACCAGCTCCGGATCAAGGCGTTCCACTACTCCCTGCACCTTGTCTTTTAGACCGAACGGCTGCCCTAAGGGCATGGATTCCACCCGATAATCACCCGCCAGGGCCTCAGCCAGGCGTTCATTACAGACCAGCACAGGTTCTGCGCCCTGTGCAGACAGAACCCGGTAGAGGGCAATGGCGCCCGCAGGTCCATCCGTTTCGAAGGTATCCAACACGGGGAAACCCGTGCCAATTAATACCGAACCGCGGCAGTCCCGCAGCAATTGTGCCGCCCGCAGGCAATAACCCGGCTGCAAATACGCCCGTAACCCCGCCATGCCTCGCAGGTTGCGCTCAACCAACAGCCCTTCAATGCGCTGGCTGAGTTGCAGGTCCGTAGCGTCATTCATTTTTCCCACACTCCACTTTGCCGACTCGCCATCAGCACGGCTCCGGCTCAACTTGCTGGAACTGGCGGGTCGCCGCGAGCCTGATCTGTCGGGCCTCTGCTGGGGTGATAGCGGTAAAAGACACCGTGCCGCCAGAGGAAAGCTGGGCCAGCTGGGCCAGGTCCACGGAGATAACCGACCCCAGCTTGGG
>JBFICU010000100.1:0-6280 GCA_041581855.1 Porticoccus sp.
AGCGCAGGGTCGAGTTCCAGCAATTGCAACAGTTGTCTGGGGTCGCGAATGCTGGTGGCAAGTTGTTCTTGCCAGCTCAGACTATCCACAGTTGTGGCAGAACCGGTTATCATAGCGCGCTCTTTTTTCAAGAAGTATTTACCGAGTGTTGAGGCAATAATGGCAAACTATTCTACCAACGAATTTCGCTCCGGTCTGAAAGTCATGCTGGATGGCGATCCCTGCTCCATTGTGGAGAACGAATTTGTCAAACCCGGCAAGGGGCAGGCTTTCAATCGCGTACGCCTGCGTAACCTGAAAACCGGTCGCGTTTGGGAGCGCACTTTTAAGTCTGGTGATTCTCTGGAAGGAGCTGACGTAACCGACCGCGATATGCAATACCTCTACAACGACGGTGAGTATTGGCACTTCATGGAGCCGGACACTTACGAACAGCACCAGGCGGATGCCAAGATTGTTGGCGATGCCGCCCAATGGCTGAGAGAGCAGGACACGGTTATTGTGACACTTTATAACGGTGCGCCGTTGTCGGTGACCCCGCCAAACCATGTGGAACTGGAAATTGTTGAAACTGATCCGGGTTTGAAAGGTGATACCGCCCAGGGTGGTACCAAACCGGCTACTCTGGCCACCGGCGCTGTGGTCAAGGTGCCACTGTTTCTGAATATCGGAGACAAGGTGCGCGTTGACACCCGTAACGGCGAATACATTAGCCGGGCATAATTTTCCTCTGCGTGCTCTTGTGACATGGAGAATCTGCCAGGATAGCAAGGGTGGCTGAGGCCACCCTTTTTATTTTGACATGCTGGGAAGTGAGCGAGCTGCAATGACAAACTGGCAACCAACGGCAACCTTGGCAACCTTGGCGCAGCGCGCCCATTTGCTGGCGCATATTCGTGCGTTTTTAACTACCGCCGGTGTGCAGGAAGTGGATGTTCCCGTACTGGCGGATACCGGGGTCACCGACCCGCATATCGACTGTCTGCAAGTCCAGGTCAATGGTCGTCTCCAGTACCTGCAAAGCTCGCCAGAATATTACATGAAACGGTTGTTGGCGGCGGGAAGTGGCAGTATCTACTATCTCGGCCGGGCCTTCCGCGATGGCGAGGCTGGGCGTCGCCACAATCCCGAATTCACCATGCTCGAGTGGTATCGTCCCGGATGGGATGAGCACCGCTTGATGGAAGAGTTGGTGTCCCTGTTGTCCAGTCTGCAACCTGCCTGGAAAACGCATAAAGTGGCCTATGGAAAGCTGTTTCAGCAGGTGACCGGGTTGGACCCCCACAACGTCCCGCTTGATTCAGTTCAGCAAAAGGCATTTGAGTTGTCTGGTAGTTCATTCAAAGATGAAAGCCGCAGTACCTGTCTGGATCTAATCTTTAGCTTGGCAGTGGAGCCATCATTGCCTGACGGCTTAGTGATAGTGTATGACTATCCGGCTTGTCAGGGGGCGCTGGCGCGACTTGATCACGATGCCAGTGGTGATTTGGTGGCGCGACGTTTTGAAGCGTTTCTTAACCGTATGGAGCTGGCCAATGGATACTTCGAATTGACCGACCCAGTTGAGCAGAAAAGTCGATTTGATGCCGATCTGGCTTTGCGTATGGCTTCGGGCAAGCACCAGATGCCTGTGGATCAGCACCTGCTGGCAGCCATGTCTGTTGGCTTGCCGCCTTGTGCTGGTGTAGCACTTGGAGTGGACCGGTTGCTAATGCAGTGGTTGGCGCTGGATGATATCCGTCAGACATTGCCCTTCGCGTTTGGAGCAGGTGATGAAGTCTGAGGCGTTGCCTGCCGCCATTTTTCTGATGGGTCCTACGGCCACCGGTAAGACCGATTTAGCTATTGCGCTCCGTGAGCATTTGCCCGTGGAGCTGATCAGTGTCGATTCGGCCCTGGTATATCGTGATATGGATATCGGTACCGCCAAGCCCTCGGCGGATCTGCTGGCGTCAGTCCCACATCGGCTGATCAATATACGTGATCCAGCAGAGCCCTATTCTGCGGCCGAATTTGTGCGCGATGCACGGCAGGCCATGACGGAAATCACTGCTGTCGGGAAAATCCCCCTTCTGGTGGGGGGCACCATGATGTATTTCAAAGCACTGCTGGACGGTTTGGCAGATATGCCTTCTGCCTCTCCCGAGATGCGCAAGCTGATTGAGCAGGAGGCCGCTGAAAAGGGCTGGCCCTGGTTGCACGGGCAATTGGCAGAAGTCGATCCGGAAACAGCCGCTGAGTTGCACCCCAATCATTCCCAGAGGATTCAGCGGGCGCTGGAGGTCTATCGCACCACAGGTAAGCCGCTGTCAGTGTTTAAACGGGAGCAGAGGGAGGGGGGCAATGACCTCGGACCAATCCACAACGCCTATCAGGTTGTCCAGATCGCCCTGTTGCCGCATGCACGGTCTCTGTTGCACCAGCGGATTGAGAGGCGTTTCAAGGCAATGCTGAAAGTGGGTTTTGAAGAGGAGGTCAAAGCGCTCCATGATCGTGGTGACCTCCATGCCGATCTTCCATCCATTCGCGCGGTGGGGTACCGCCAAATGTGGCAATATTTGGAGGGCGAAATCGAATACGTTCAGATGGAAGAGATGGCTCTTGCGGCTACCCGGCAGCTGGCGAAGCGCCAACTGACCTGGCTACGTGGGTGGCCAAACTTGCACGAACTTTTTATTGATAATGTGACTCAGCAGTCAATGAATTTGCTCGACATTGAGAAAGAAACCTTGAAAATCCTTGAAAAGGAACCCATATACAAAATATAGGTCTGAGCGTATGATCGCTGGCCTATATGGATTTCTGGCTTCGCCGTACACTAATATGTAATTGATTGTTTTTGCGGCGGTTTATTTTGTTCCTTTAATGAGGAGAACTCTAATGTCAAAAGGGCATAATCTACAAGACCCTTTTCTAAACGTCTTGCGAAAAGAACGTATTCCCGTCTCTATCTTTCTGGTGAACGGTATTAAGCTGCAGGGACAGGTTGAGTCCTTTGACCAGTTTGTCGTGCTGTTGAAAAATACGGTCAGCCAGATGGTATACAAACACGCCATATCCACCGTTGTTCCTTCCCGCCCGGTACGCCTGCCTATGGCTACTCCAGGTGGTCCGGACGACATGATGGACCCTGGCGAATAAATTAAGAGGTACTGATTGTTTTTTGACCGACCCGAATCCGGTGAGATTGCCATACTGGTTCACTTGAATCTTGGCAGTGAAGACGAACCGGAAGATCCCCGGGAGTTCGAAGAGCTGGTACTTTCCGCTGGTGGCGACCCGGTTGCCCTGATTTCAGGGCACCGTAGAGCGCCTCATCCAAAATATTTCGTGGGCACCGGCAAGCTTGATGAGTTGTCCTCATTAGTGCAGGAACATTGCGCCGAACTGGTGATTTTTAACCACAATCTTTCCCCCAGCCAGGAACGCAACCTTGAGAGTGTTCTGAACTGCCGGGTGCTTGACCGCACTGGGCTGATTCTGGATATTTTTGCCCAGCGTGCGCGCACCCATGAGGGTAAGTTGCAGGTTGAGTTGGCCCAATTGCAGCACATGTCGACACGACTGGTGCGCGGCTGGACTCACCTGGAACGACAGAAAGGTGGTATCGGTCTTCGCGGTCCGGGTGAAACCCAGCTGGAGACAGACCGTCGTCTGTTGCGCGCCCGAATCAAGTCCATTCAGAAACGTCTTGAAAAAGTGCGTCGGCAGCGAGATCAGGGGCGCCGTTCCCGGCAGCGTGCCGACCTTCCTACCCTGTCTCTGGTGGGGTACACCAACGCCGGAAAATCCTCACTATTTAACCGACTCACTGATGCCGAGGTTTATGCCGCGGACCAATTATTTGCCACACTCGATCCCACCATGCGGCGTGTTGAGCTGGAGGGTGTCGGGCCGATCGTGTTGGCAGATACAGTAGGATTTATCAGTCACTTGCCACACAAGCTGGTGGAAGCTTTTCGTGCCACTTTGGAGGAGGCGGCAAGTGCATCGTTGTTGTTGCATGTAGTTGATGCCCACAGTGATGAGCGGGCTGTGAACATCAGCCGTGTCAACGAGGTTCTGTCTGAAATTGGGGCGTTGGAGCTGCCCACCCTGATGGTATTCAATAAAATTGATCTGCTGGAGCATACGGCCCCCCGTTTGGAGCGCGACGGCAATGGGCGTCCCTGTGCTGTGTGGCTGTCTGCGCAGACGGGAGATGGCTGTGACTTATTGTTACAGGCAATTAGCGAACTGCTGGCCAATGAAACGGTTCACGACACGTTTCTGTTATCGCCCAAAATGGGGCGACTGCGCGCCTTGCTCTACAGCAATAATGCAGTTGTTTCAGAATCTCAGGGCGAGGAGGGCGATCTGATGATGGAGATCGCCATGCAGAAGGCCGACTTCCTGAGGATCTTGAAATCAGAAAATCTGTCTATGGAGCAACTGCGTAGACTACCCTGTTCGAATCAAAAAATTGCCTGATTTGCTATTTGACGCAACATACTGCGGTTAAAGATCAGTTTTGGGTGAGTTGCAGGTGTGGCAGTTAACGGTGCATAAAACATAGTATTTACAGGCTGGCTTGGTACAATCATCAGCCGTTTTACAACGCGCTATATCTCGGAGAAAACTATGGCTTGGAATGAGCCCGGTGGTGGTAAGGACCCTTGGGGGGGTAACAGAGGTGGTGATGGCCCTCCCGATTTGGATGAGGCGCTGAATAAGCTGCGTGCTCGTTTTGACAAGATTTTTGGTGGCTCAGGCGGGGGCACGAGTGGCTCAGGTAATAACCTGCTGGCGATCGTGCTGGGACTGCTGGTTATCGGTTGGGGGCTGTTTGGGTTCTACCAGGTCGATGAAAAAGAGCGGGCCGTGGTATTGCGTCTGGGCAAATATCTGGACACCGTCGGCTCGGGTCTGCATTGGCGGCCGATGTTGATTGACCGTGTCTATAAAGTGCGTGCGACAGAAGAGCGGCAATATTCCTCGCGTGGGCAGATGTTGACCGAAGATGAAAATATCGTCGAGCTTCCGCTGACGGTTCAGTACAACATCAGTGATGTAAAAGCATTTGTCCTGAATGTGAAGAATCCTGAAGTAAGTCTTCGTCATGCTACTGACAGCGCTCTGCGCCATGTCGTGGGTAGCAGTAAGCTTGATGAGGTGGTGTCCACCGGCCGCGGCAAAATTGCTGATGAAGTGAAGCTGCGCCTGCAACAATATCTGGACAACTATGGTACAGGGATTTTGGTGCGCAAAATCAATATCCAGGAAGCCAAACCCCCTTCGGAGGTGAAAGCTGCTTATGATGATGTCATCAAGGCGCGTGAGGATCGGGAGCGCCTGATTAATGAGGCCCAGTCCTATTCCAACGGTATTCTTCCCGAGGCGCGGGGTAAAGCACAGCGCATGATTGAAGATGCACATGGTTACCGTGAGCAGGTGGTCGCTGAAGCTCAAGGTGAAGCGAGTCGCTTTGAGGCACTTTTGTTTGAGTATCAAAAAGCGCCAGAAGTCACTCGCCAACGGCTTTATCTGGATGCCATGCAAGATATCATGAGTAACAGTTCCAAAGTGCTCGTAGACGTTAAGGGCGGTAATAACATGATTTATCTCCCGCTCGATAAAATGGTTGATACTGGTGTCTCCAGTAAGCCGTCCGCAGGCTTGAGTAGCACTGAGGCAAAAAGCATTGCGGATGAAGTGGTTAATCGCTTGAAACGAGAGTCTACTTCCTCGACTCGACGGGAGGTTCGCTGATGACATCGCGTTCAACAGGTTCGCTGGTCGTACTGGCGCTGGTGCTGATCTTGGCCAGCTCCTCACTCTATGTGATTCAGGAAACCGAAAAGGCAGTCAAGCTGCGTTTTGGTCGTCTTATTGAAGGCGATATTACCCCCGGTTTACACGTCAAAATCCCCTTTGCAGAGAAAGTCCGCAAATTTGATGCTCGAGTTCAGACCTTGGATGCGGAACCTGCCAGTTTCTTTACAGTGGAAAAAAAGCGGGTAATAGTCGATGCGTTTTCCAAATGGCGGATTGCTGATGTGGACACCTACTACAAGTCCACCGGCGGCAGTGAAGATATTGCCAATGATCGTCTGGCAAGCCGTGTCAATGATGGTCTGCGCAACCAGTTTGGCGAACGGACATTGCATGATGTGGTTTCCGGTGAGCGCGATCTGCTTATGCAGCAAATCAAGGACTACCTGAATACCACTGTGCGCCAATCATTGGGTATCGAAGTGGTTGATGTAAGGGTCAAGCGTATTGATCTGCCTCCGGAGGTCAG
>JBFICU010000101.1:0-6234 GCA_041581855.1 Porticoccus sp.
AACGAAACCGGGGGTTAACAGCAGTGCGCCGCAGATGGCCAGAATCAGCCCCTCTGCCACCTCCATTGCCGGCAACTCTCCCGCATCAAGTTTACTGCGCGCTCTAAACAAGGTAGCAAAGCCCTGTTGTCTCAATAGGGCCAACCCCACCACGGCCGTTAGCAACACCAATCCGATAGTCGGCAGTGCGCCAATATGTTGACCCACCGTAATCAATAGCCACATTTCGACAATGGGCATAACAATAAAAAGCAAAAACAAATATCTCAAGGAATGATCCCTCTGGCCATGACAAAAAGATTGGGGCGCTAGCCACTTATTCAAGCTGCTGGACGAAACTAATCAAATTTCACTATGATGAAGTTTGCAGGGAAACTAAACAGTCATGAAAAGCGAAGTCGAAGTGCTGATTTACAGCATTCTCAGCGCCATCCCGAAGGGCTACGTCACCAGCTATGGTCAGTTGGCCAACTATGCACGTTTACCCCGCGGCGCTCGCCTCATAGGACGCATTCTCAGCCACCTTCCCGACGACACCACTCTGCCCTGGCACCGGGTTTTGCGGGCCAATGGCCAAATTGCCTTTCCGCCTGAAAGCACTGCCTACCGACGTCAAAAACAGCTGCTGGAGATGGAAGGCATTCCGGTTGCTCAAGGCAAAGTCGACCTGAGCGTATTCGGCTGGCAAGACTGAGCTATTGAGTGACGCCATAGCAGCCAGGACAGCAAGATCGCAGGCAAGCCCATCAATGCGGCATAAAAGAAGAAAGCCTGGTAACTACTGCCATCTACAATCACCCCTGAAAAACCACTGAAAAATTTACCTGGCAACGTCATCAACGAGCTAAACAAGGCGTATTGCGTGGCGGTGTAAGTCCGGTTGGTCATACTCGACAAATAAGCAATAAAAGCTGCATTGGCAAAACCGCCACTGAGGTTGTCACCGCTGATAGCCACAGCCAGCCAAACCAGGTCCGTTCCTACGCAGGCCAGCTGTACAAACAGCAGGTTCGTCAGCGACACCATAATGGCACCTGCCAGCAGCGGGCGGAAAATACCGTAGCGCACCACCAGCAAGCCGCCGAGAAAAGACCCGGCAAGCGTCATGAAAAAGCCAAACAACTTACCCACATTGGCAATATCCGTTTTACTGAAGCCAAGATCCAGGTAAAAAGGATTCGCCATAACCCCCATGGTGATGTCGCTGAGGCGATAAAACCCTATGAACGCCAGTATCAGCAGTGCCCAGGAACCATTACGGCGGAAAAACTCCACAAAGGGCGCGACCACCGCCCCAACAAACCAGGCTTCCAGACGACGCCACCGGCCCGGCTGGTCTGCATGCAGACGATGTTTGAGTGACTGCTCCATGGCCACCGTGGGGCTCGCGGCAGAATGTTCGGGTTCAGACACCAACAGTACCGTCACGACGCCCACCAGCATGAGCAGAGCCATCACCAGGTAGGCGGCATCCCAGCCAGACCAGTCGGCAATATAGAACGCCCCCGCCCCCGCCACCAACATCGCCAGGCGGTAGCCAAAGATGTAACTGGCAGACATGGCCCCCTGAAATTCATCTACTGCGGACTCGATACGGAACGCGTCAATGGCGATATCCTGAGTCGAAGAAGAAAATGCCACCAGCACCGCACAAAGAGCAATGCTGGTCAGTGACAATGTCGGATCGGACAGCACCATTGCCACCAAGCCCGCCATCACACCGATCTGCCCAACCAGAATCCAGCTGCGACGCTGTCCCAAGGCACTGGTCAAGAGCGGCAGGCGCAGGCGATCCACCACTGGTGCCCAAATCACCTTAATGGAATAGGTAATACCCACCCAACCGAAGAAGCCGATAGTGCTGCGGCTGACATCCACATCCCGCAGCCAGGCAGTCAGGGTGGAGAAGACCAAGAGCAGCGGTAGCCCGGCGGAGAACCCCAAAAACAGCATGGCAATCACTTGCGGTCGGGTGTAAACCCTTAGCGCTTCGCCCCAGCTCACCGTGCCTTCTTGTACTGCCATAAACCTACTCCAAACAGGGGCATACCCTAACAGATAATTCCGCAGATGCTATACACTCTCCGCCCATGACCACCATCCTAGAAATTCGCAATCTCAGCAAAACCTTTCACCACCTCAAAGCGGTGGACGGGGTGTCGTTTTCCATCCAGCAGGGAGCCTGCTTTGGATTACTGGGACCGAATGGTGCAGGGAAAACCACCACCATTGAGATGATAGAAGGCATCACCCCCCCAACTTCCGGCGAAATATTCTATAAAGGCGAACTCCGCAACAAACACTTTCTGGAAAAGACAGGCATCCAGTTCCAATCGACCTCACTGATGGACTATCTGACTGCCCGGGAAGTGATCGAGTTGTTCCGCAACTTCTATCCCCACAACCTGCCCCTGGAGCAACTGGTTGCCCTATGCCAACTGGAAGATTTCCTCGACACCTATGCCACTAAACTGTCAGGCGGGCAGCGCCAGCGCCTGCTGCTGGCCGTGGCGTTAATTAACGATCCGGAAATTCTTTTTCTGGATGAACCCACCACCGGTCTCGACCCACAATCCCGCCGGCACTTCTGGTCACTCATCAAGGACATCAAGGCGCGGGGCAAAACCATTCTGCTCACCACCCACTACATGGAGGAGGCGGAGTTATTGTGTGATCAGCTGGTGATCATGGACAAGGGCCATATTATCGCGGAGGGAACACCACAAGGCCTGTTGCGCCAGCACTTTGATTCCAGCTACGTGTGCATTGACCGCGGGGATTTCAATTGTCCGCTGGAGGGACTGCCCTTTGCTGTCGAGCAGAGGGAGGATTGCATTGCGATCGCCTCCACCTCCGTAGAGAAAACACTTTCCGAGCTGGTGGCGCTGGATAT
The DNA here is from genome assembly GCA_041581855.1 of Porticoccus sp. GTDB lineage: Bacteria > Pseudomonadota > Gammaproteobacteria > Pseudomonadales > Porticoccaceae > Porticoccus. The sequence continues at coordinate 2,894 of JBFICU010000101.1, forward strand.
CAGCCTGCGCTCACTGCGGGTCAGGAACCCATCACTCGACGACCTGTTCCTGAAACTCACTGGCCATCACCTGAGGAACTGAATCAATGCAGCGCATACTGGCACTGTGGATGGCGCGAAACCGGGAGTATTACCGGGATAAAGGCTCCCTGTTCTGGTCGTTTATCGCCACCCCTTTTATTGTGATTGTGCTGGCGGTCGCCTTTTCCTCTGGCAATGAACACCTGTTCAAGGTCGGCCTGCTGCTAGACGGGCCGCAGGAAAATCCTGCCACCCTGCCATTTGCCAATGAGCCAGCTATTGACATGGTCCAGTACCAGGATGCTGATACCGCCCTGCGCCGGGTACAGTTTCATCAGCTGGACATACTGATTACCGCCTCCGAACCGCATCGCTACTGGATCAACCCCGAGTCTGCCAAGGGGCGCATCCTCGAAAAACTGCTACTGGGAGGCGACGACAAAGAGAGTCAGTCCTGGCAACGTCAGGAAGTACGCGGCCAGAAAATCCGCTATATCGACTGGGTGATCCCCGGCGTACTCGCCATGAACATGATGTTCAGTGGCCTTTGGGGTATCGGCTACGTTATCGTCCGCTACCGCAAAAACGGCGTTCTGAAACGCTTGCAGGCAACGCCCTTACGGGCTTGGGAATTCCTGCTGTCTCAGGCGCTATCGCGGCTGGGAATCATGCTGGCAGTAACCGTCATAGTCTTTACCGTCTGCAATCTGTTCATCGATTTCAGAATGGCAGGCAGTTACCTGCTGCTGCTGTTGATTGCTGTGATTGGCAACCTGTCGATTATCAGCATTTCACTGTTGATGGCGACCCGTACCGCCAGCGAAGAACTGGCCAATGGTCTGCTCAACCTGATCAGCTTCCCGATGCTGCTATTGTCAGAACTGTGGTTTTCCCTGGACGATGCGCCTGAGTGGCTGCGAGAAGTCTCCCAACTACTACCGCTTACCCACCTGGTGAAAGCCGCTCGGGGTGTGATGCTTGAAGGAGCCGGACTCGTTGACGTAGCGCCTCAATTGCTGGTGCTGGGAATAATGACTATTTTGTGCCTGGCAGTGGCAGGCCTGCTGTTTCGCTGGCACGACTAACCTGTCGGGTCATCACAGCAACACCACCAGTACCGCCACCATGAATACTGAGAAAATTAGTGTGCGGGTAAACAGCGCCTCAATATCGTCTGTCTCAGCAGAACCATCCTCACCTTTGATACTGGTTTTAGAGGCCGCCAGCGCATAGTTACCCAGTAGCTCAGCGCTGGCTGCAGAGGAGATCAATGACTCACTGAGACGAGCCAGGCAGGCGGGGAAATTACCCACTACTGCCAGGGAAATCCCCACCAATCGAGCGGGCAGCCATTCCAGCAACCACAACCAACGATCTTTGGAGCCAGCCTCGGGATCATCGCGCAGGCTTTGCTGGTGATAGATCACCGACAGGCGATATAAAAGTGCGCCGGGAGCTCCGCCCAGAATGAACCAGAACATCACTGCAAAATAACGTTCGAAATAGCGATAGGCGATCATTCTGACGGCCTCTTCATGGGACTGCTCGGCACTCTCCGCTGTTGCCTGCTGATTGTTTTCAGTAAAGGCAGCAATATCGTGGTAGGCCGCCTGCTCGTCACCTCGACTCAAGTCCTCCTGGTAATCTTCCACATCCCGCTCAAGATCACCGCGCCCCAAGCTGTAAAGAAAAACCAATAAGCTGAGGAGAAACAGGGGGATACCCAGCCAACGATCCATCACCAACCAGATACACCCGGCAAGCAACAACACGGGCAGCACCAAGACCAGAAACTTGGCTAACAGTGGAATGCTAGAGAAGGTCTGTCGGAGCTTACCGGCCAACCACAAAAACCAGTTGTCAGACTGCAACGCAGACAGAGAGCCCAGCTGTCGCATCAGCAACAGGCCGATCACGATCACAATAAACTCCATATCAGCTCTCCAGCATATTTAGGTAACGTGGCCAGTCAAATGCCTGACCCGGGTCAGTTTTGCGGTCGGGTGCAATATCACTGTGCCCAACAATATTCTGTTTTGTGATGGCCGGATAGAGCCCCATCAGTAATCGGGTGATCTCAGCCAAAGTCCCGTATTGCTGATCGGTATAAGGCATGAAATCCGTCCCTTCCAGCTCAATACCGATAGAAAAGTCATTACAGTTTTCAGCACCAGCAAAGCAGGACTGCCCCGCATGCCAGGCTCGGGCCTTAAAGGGCACGAACTGCACCAGCAGCCCTTCGCGGTCAATCAGCAAATGGGCGGACACCCGCATATCTGCAATCTCATTAAAATAGGGGTGTGCGCTCACATCGAGGCAGTTGGTAAAAAAATCGCAGATGTTGGCACGGCCAAATTGACCAGGGGGCAGACTGATATTGTGGATCACCAACAGCGACACATCAGCCTGTTCAGGCCGCTCGTTATAGTTAGGGGAAGGCTTCCGCATCACGCCTTCCAGCCAACCCTGTTGATCAACTACAAAATCATTAATAACGCACACCCTCAGCATCACTGACACATAGAAAATACTAGGAGAGCAAGACAGTGTTGTCTATCGGCACCAATCCAAGGCAAGCGGGGAATGGAACGAATGGCCAGGAACTTTCAGTGGAGAGAACGGTTTTGGCACATATCATCGACGACGCCTTGCAGGGCTCTGTCAAACAAGCGCGACTTATCGAGCATCCGCAATTTGTCATCTTTGAGTTCCCGAGCAACCCGATTGCGATTTTTTTCGCTCACCTTTGCGCCCTGACGATTCACAAAAACAAATTTGCCTGCGGGCAAGATCACGCCGGCCACCTTACAGCGCCGACGCGACGGGTCTACATCATCCAATTCCACCCAGACACCCCGGGACAGACTGTCGGCACGACGCAGGTACTGCTCATCAATCTCTTCGTCATCGTCATCCCGACCACCTGGATTGCCGGGAATATCGGTCCTCAGCACCTGGATGTATACGTCCTCTAGAGGGTTCGCCGAGATACCGCGCAACAAGGCATTATCTTCCACCCCATTGTCGGCAGTGTTCTCTCCGGAAAAATACTGTTCCATGGCACCCATCAACCGACCTAAATCATAAGCATCGAAGGCTATACCCTCCAGACTCTCGCGTATGGATTCCAGCACCGACTGAACCATTGTTTTCTGGCGATCACCAAGTCGCACCAACTCCAGCAACCTGTCCAGCAACTGTACACTCTGCTGCCATTCTTCGGAGTCCAGGCCGGAACGCAGGTGATTCAAAAACAATACCTTGCACCAAGCGTCCTCAGCGAAGTTCATCACAAAGCGAGGCAGTGTCTTACCCTGGAC
>JBFICU010000102.1:0-6227 GCA_041581855.1 Porticoccus sp.
CGGGAACAATGGATTTGTGAGCGTATCTCTTCATGGATTAGCCCTTCAGGTTACTGTCTTCTCTGGCCAGCCAATAGTAAAAGTCCATGTCTTCATAGAGATCCATGGGTTCGCTGAGCAGGGCTTCTTCCTGCTTGCTCTGAGGCTTGCCATTGTCATTCAGGTCAGGAGACATAACCAGTACCAGTGCGAGGATAGAGGCCAGGGCCATGCCAGTAGCGGGAACAAAGAAACGTGCCACGCGTTGTTTGTGGGTAGCATTAAGGGCATGCCGTCTGGCGTTGGCCAGTCGCTGGGCAGTATCGTCGTCAATGTCGCGCTCTGAACGACGCAGAACGCCCTGCATGTGCCTTTCGAAGTCATTCATACCAATGATCTCCCAATGTTTCCCTGAGGCTGTGTATCGCCCTGGAGTAATGTGTCTTGACGCTGCCTTCGCTACATTTCATTGCCGTTGCCGTTTCTGCGGTGTCGAGTCCCTCCCAGCAGCGCAACATAAACGCTTGTTGCTGCCTTGCCGGAAGTGCGGCTAGTGCCTCTTTCAACACGTCCATCTGACGTTCTGTCTCATGTTGATGGTGGGGCGCGCTGCTGATGGGCCCAGGCACAGCATCCAGAGGGTCTTCTTCCACTTCAGAGCCATCCTCGCCATTGCGGAAGCGGGATAGCCAACCCCGGAAGCGACCCTGCAACGTCTTGCGGCGCTGTAGGTCCGTGATCTTGTTTTGCAGTATCCGGTAGAACAGTGGTCGCCACTGTTCGTCAGGACGGTCTGCGTAACTGACCACCAATTGGGTCATGGCATCCTGTACCACATCCAGTGCATCTTCCCGATCTCTCAGGGATGTCAGGGCCATGCCGTAGGCTCGCTGTTCCACGGATAACAGGAAGTTTTCCAGGGTTTGCCGTGTCAGAGCGTCACTCCTCTCTCTGTTATCCTCTAGACTGCTACAGGGGTTCTGCAACATGAATTGAGGCCATTCTATCAGTGGTGACCACGGAGTAATTCCGTAATCAGTATAGTGCCTCCAATAATGGCGAGGTATTCCCCGGTACGGCTGTCATAGTAGTGAGCATGGTCGTGATGTCCTCTGTAACCAGAGTGATAGCCACAGCGGTAGTATTTCTGATGATGCTTTGCGTAGCGTTTATCGTAACGATTGTCATGACGATAGTCGCGTCGATCATAGTCCCGGCGGTCGTGTCGATAGTCGTGTCTGTCATAGTCCCGGCGGTCATAGTCGCGATCATCGTGGCGTTGAACATCATGGTGCCGTGCGTAGAAATCACGGTTGCTATCGTAGTCCCTGGCTAGTGCAGGTGTTGCCATTACCGCTAGGGAAGTAGTCAAAATACCGATCAGTGCGAGTTTTTTCATGGGGGTGTCCCTCTTTCTCGTTGGTATGCTTTAAAACGTACGACACCGCCATCGGTTGACAGCTGAGAGAAAGATCAATTTTCGGCAGTTAGCCAGATGGGGCAATGATCGGAGGGTTTATCCATGGCGCGAATGTCGTAATCGATGCCAGCATCTGTGGCAAGGCTCATGAATGGCTTTGAGGCAAGCATTAGATCTATGCGTAAACCACGCTTGACGGGCTGTTCGAAGCCGCGACTGCGGTAATCAAACCAGCTGTAATAGGGCGGTTGGTTACCCGGGTGAAAATGGTCGAAACTATCCTGTAGCCCCCAGTTTTCAATGCGCTGGAGCCATTCCCTTTCTTCCGGAAGAAAGCAGCATTTTCCGGTGCGCAGCCAGCGTTTGCGATTCTCTTCGCCAATACCGATATCACTATCCAATGGGGCTATATTCATATCGCCCATCACCACCACCAGTTCATCTGACTGATGCGTAGTGGTGATATGGTGATAGAGATCAGAATAGAACTGGCGTTTGGCAGGAAATTTGGTTGGGTGGTCGCGACTTTCGCCCTGTGGAAAATAACCATTGTAAACATGCAGCGACTGCTGGCGGTATTCAAAGCGTCCGTAGACAAGGCGTTTCTGGCTGTCATCACCATCTTGGTGGAAACCGCGCAAGCTGTCCTGTAGTGTCAGGCGATAGAGCAGGGCAACACCGTAGTGACCTTTTTGCCCGTGAAATACGACGTCATAACCCAGAGCTCTGATGTCCTCGAGGGGAAACTGCTCATCATCGACCTTAGTTTCCTGCAAACCGATAATATCCGGTGCATGGCGAGCAATCACGGCCTCAAGCTGATGTAAGCGGGCGCGTAGGCCGTTGACATTGAAGGAGACGATTTTCAACGTGTGATCCTGCTATCAAAAAACACTCAGGGCTGTGTCACCAACATGGATTTCGGCGCCAGCAGGCTCAGGTAATCCGCAAGGATGTTGCCGGTTTCATACAATAGTGGATCGCGCTCAGATAAATCACGTGTTTCGGGTTCCTCCGGCTCACGGATTTCCCGCCATTTTTCAACGGAGGGATAGGGCTCCAGCCCCTTGGCAATCCGCCGTTTATTTTCCACATTGAGTAAAGCCTGATCGTTCTCTGCCATCTCCTGACGGCGTACTGTTTCATTCAGCGAGATCGTTTTTTCCCCGCGGCGTTCACGCATGATATCCAACTCTTCGTTCAGAAAGACCAGGTCGGGATCTTGCAGCTGACGGTAACTGTGGCGCTCTTTAAGCGTTTTCAGTGGCACGTCGGTAAAATTGTAGCGGCGATGTGGAACCCCTGTGATCTGGTCCCAGGGCAGGGCATGTTTGTCGGCACTCTCACCGACTTCGTTCTTGTCATAGAACGAAGGCAGTTCTACATCCGGAACCACGCCCAGGTGTTGGGTGCTGTTACCGGAGACCCGATAAAATTTGGATTCGGTCAGTTTCAGTTGGCCCTGGCGAACGGGGAGCTGTATCTGCACGGTGCCCTTGCCAAAGCTCTGTTCGCCGATAATCAGGCCTCGCTGGTAATCCTGAATGGCGCCAGCAAAAATTTCCGAGGCCGAGGCGCTGAGGCGGTTGATCAGCACAACCAATGGGCCTCGATAATAGGCATCGGCATGTGAACGATGATTGCGCGATACCATCTGGTTCGAATAGCGCACTTGCACCACCGGACCCGGATCGATAAACAAGTCTGTGAGGGTGGTGGCCTCCTGTAAAAAACCACCACCGTTATTGCGCAGATCCAGAATAATTCCGTCAACCTTGCGAGCTTCCAGTTCATCAAGGAGTCGCATTACGTCTCGTGTTGTACTTTTGAAATTCGGATCACGGTTGTAGTAAGCCTCGACGTCCAGATAAAAAGTCGGGACGGTGATGACCCCCAGTTGATAGTGGCCGACATCACTGTTGACTTCGATGACTTCAGACTTGGCCGCCTGTTCCTCAAGCTGGATTTTGTCACGAACGATAGCGATTTCCCGGCTATTGCCCGCAGATTCGCCACTAGATGGGATGATTTCCAGCTTGACGGTACTGTCTTTCTCGCCTCGGATCAGGTCGACCACGTCATCCAGCCGCCAGCCGATAACATCGACAATTTCTTCATCTCCCTGGCCAACGCCGACAATGATGTCGCCAGCCTGAAGAATGCCCTGTTTGTCCGCAGGGCCGCCTGGAACCACACGAACCACCTTTGTATTCTCATCTTCCAACTGCAGTACTGCCCCGATACCTGTCAGAGACAGGGACATGGCAATGCGGAAGTTCTCCATAGAGCGAGGAGACATGTAGGTGGTGTGGGGGTCGTATAGGGCTGCCAGGGAATTCATAAATACCTGGAAGATGTCCTCATTATCCCGCTGGGCCAGTTGCTTCCCCAGATTAGAGTAGCGTTTGATCAGCAGTTCGCGGGCGGCCTGGGGCTCCTTGTCGCTGAGTAAGAGTCGCAGGTAGGCTTCTTTGAGGCGCTTACGCCATAACTCATCTGCATCAGCAATGGTCTTAGGCCAAGGCGCATCGTCCATATCGATGGATAGGGACTCATCCCGGCCGAGGTCGAATTGAAAATCACTTTGCAGCAGGCTGATGTTGGACTTGAGACGATCTGTAGCGCGCTCGATGTATCGGTTGAAAATAGCAAATCCGGCAGTCAGGTCACCACGTTTAAGCATGTCATCCAGCTCGGTTTCCCAGCGGCTGAACTCATCAAGGTCACTCTGTAGCAGGTAGCTTTTCGCTGGGTCCAGACTGTCGATGTACTGGTGCAGAAATTGTCTGGAAAGCTCATCGTCTAACGGCTGTTTGCGATAGTGCTTGTTGGTCAGCTCGTCAATGATCTCGACAGCTGTTTCAGGCTGTTCCGGGGCATAACTGATCTCAGCCTGAACCAATGATGCACAAAGGCATAACAGCAGGCAGGCGATAACACGTGGGGAATAGGACATCAGGAAGAAAATTTCTTATCGGTCATAGGAAGGGCCAGTGTAGCAAAATTCTTAATCTATAGACCCTGAGCGAGGCTAAATGTTTTGCTTGATGCGATAAATTGATCATGACATCGACTTGCAGCGTTCTTCCCACAATGGAATGATGACCGCCGGAACAGGAGTCACAGCATGACAGATACCACGCAGCGACCTGCAGCCCTGGTCACAGGCGCCGCCAATCGGCTGGGTTTGGCATTTGCCCGTGCTTTGGCCGGGCAGGGCTACGATATTGCCTTGCACTACCACCGTTCGGCAGACCAGGCCGAGATCGCGGCCACAGATATACGGAATATGGGGGTCGACTGTCATCTGTTTCCGTTTGATCTGGCCAGCGCCGATGCCGGACAGCTCGTGACGCAGGTTATTGAGAAACTACCCGCTTTGAACGTACTGGTTAATAGTGCTTCTGCCTATGGCGCTGCGACTATCGCTGATACCGAACCCGAGTTGTTACACACTCAGTTCGCGGTGAATTTTTCTGCACCATTTGCCTTGTCGAGAACGTTTTACAACCGTGTTGCTCAAGGTAATATCATCAATATCCTCGACAATAAAATCGCTTTCCAGCAGAACAATTACGCTGCGTATCTACTCTCCAAAAAAGCCCTGGCAGAACTGACATGCCTTTCCTCTGTCGAATTTGCCCCGCGCGTCCGGGTAAACAGTATTGCACCGGGTGTGGTATTGCCGGGAGATACGCGAACCAGCGACTACATACAGTGGCGGGTTCAGGGTATTCCGTTAGGGCGTCAGGGCAGGGTGGACGAACTGATACAGGCCATGATGTACCTGCTGGACAACGAATTTGTGACGGGACAGATTCTTTTCGTGGATGGCGGAGAACGACTCAATCAGCGCGGCCTCAATGCCGAGGACTACCCGGGTGAATAGTGTGGTTAATAGTAGCGCTACATTGCACCGAGCCATCGTGTCCGTTGGTTCGAATATCGAACCAGCTAAGAATATTGCAGAAGCTCGGCAGATCCTCGCAGACGAAACCTGTCTACTGGCCACGGCTGACATCATTGAAACGGCGCCGGTGGGTTATCAACAACAGCCCGATTTCCTCAATACCGCCTATCTGATCGAAACCGAGCTGGAGCGGGAAGCCTTTAATACTTACCTGAAAGCTCTGGAAGACCGCTTGGGGAGGGTGAGGGGGCCAATTAAATCTGGCCCCCGAACCATTGATCTGGACCTGGTAGTGTGGGACGGGGAGCTACTTACCGACGATTATTACTGTTATCAATATGTCTCTGTCCCGGTCGATCAGCTTGCTTTCGCTTGGGATATTGCAGTTCATTCACCAACCGATACTCCATAACCCCCCTCTATTCACGGTTCGTATGGTGACAATACGTCGGAGTGAGTGAAATTTTCCAGCTTTTCCTTATAATGGCCGACCCATCTAGTTAACAACTTGTCTTGGAGACCTATCGTGAAAGCACCTGTACGTGTTGCCGTTACCGGCGCCGCTGGCCAAATCAGCTATTCCCTGTTGTTCCGCATTGCCGCTGGTCAAATGCTCGGCGAAGATCAGCCGGTTATCCTGCAATTGCTGGAAATCACTCCCGCTCTTGGTGCACTGGAAGGTGTGGCGATGGAACTGGACGATTGTGCATTCCCTCTGCTGGCTGGCATTGTTCAAACTGACGACCCGAACGTTGCGTTTAAAGATGCCGATTACGCACTGTTGGTAGGTGCACGTCCCCGTGGACCAGGTATGGAGCGTAAAGATCTGCTGGAAGCTAACGCCGCGATCTTCTCCGTACAAGGCAAGGCTATCAACGATAACGCTTCTCGTGGTATCAAAGTGCTGGTTGTGGGTAA
>JBFICU010000103.1:0-6224 GCA_041581855.1 Porticoccus sp.
GGTATTCCTGGCGATAAAACAAGCCTTTTTCGGGTGAACCCAGCAACAGGATACCCGCCAGCGCGCCATCTACACCCGCCTCCCAGGAGCCTTCAGAACTCATGCCCATAGGGTTGCCTGCATCATCGAACAGATACTCAATGGTCTCCTCAACCAGGTACCAGATATTTTGCAGATAGTCCTGGGCATACCAGTCAAAGGTCATCTCCAGGAGCGGATCCTCAGCGTCCACCACACCATCACAGTCCTCGTCCCGCCATTCACGGTCATCGACAACCAGGGCATCCAGGCCCGTATAAATTCCCGTAAAGTCATTTTTTACAGCAGGTGTGGCAACGACGATGTTGACTGTGCATTCGTCTTCATCCTCGGCGGTATACACAAAGCTAGTGCCTGAAATCAGGGGCCAATAAGGATTATCGATAACGAGAGGCGTCGGGAAATTGGCAAGATCGAATTCCGCCTCAACCAACCCACCGGCAGAGGGATGCTGCTGGAATAACAAGGCCATCAAACATACAAACCACGAAATATGACGATTCGTTTTCATCACAACCTCCTCGGCGGAGCATGTGCCCATCACCCACATCAGCGCATTAAAATCACCCTATTTAAACTATAGTTGTCAAGCGCGCGGGCGGCCAGGCAATCGCCGTCTCAGGTACAAATACCATTGGCCGCCAGCCCAGTTGAAAGGAGGACTGCAGACAGGCAAAAAGATGGATATCGTGAAATGTATACTGAGAGAAAGCCGTTACGAAAATAAAAACTCCGGGAGCCCAAATGGCAGGCGCCATTTTGTCGAACCAGGGGATTATCATCCAGCTCCCCCTTATCAGGCATAAAAAAGCCCGGCTTCAGCCGGGCTTTTTTATATATGGCGGTGAGGGAGGGATTCGAACCCTCGATACGTTTCCGTATACACACTTTCCAGGCGTGCTCCTTCGGCCACTCGGACACCTCACCATGTATAAACTGTCTCTTGCTTTTCACCCTTGGTGAAGCACACTTGCGTGCTCGTTACTTGGGGATAAACCCCTCGTTCTTCAGGTCGCCGTGGCAAGTTCCGGCGCTAACTATGGGAAAGCCTCCGCATCTAAAACCAGAGCGCTTTACCTCATATTTTGAGGGGCGCAACTGTACACAAGCACCCCCAAAAAAGCAATTCTCAAGGCCAGCGTTGAAAGTACTCTGAAATAGAGGCTTCCGGGGCAGGTGGCGGCGTGAAATCCATGGTACCCAGATAGAGGAAACCGACGATTTTTTCAGCTTCTTGCAGGCCAAGGCCTGCCATCACATTTTTATCGTAGGCGTAATCACCGGTGCGCCAGATAGCGCCGACATTCTGGGCGTAGGCAGCCGTGATCATGTTCTGCACCGCAGCGCCGGTAGAGAGAACCTGTTCAATCTCAGGCACTTTCTGGTTCGACTTGGGGCTGGCAATCGCCACAATCACCATCGGGGCTCGCAGTGGTCTGCCCAAGGCACGCTCCCGCTCTTTTTCACTGAGGGCTGCGTTTTTAACTTCTTCGGCACGGGCGAATACTTCTCCCAACGCATTCAGACCTTCGCCCTCCAGCACAAGGAAACGCCAAGGACGCATACGACCATGGTCCGCAGCACGGAAAGCGGCTTTCTGGATGTTTTCCAGCACGTCACCAGAAGGTGGCGGCGCGGATAATCTGGGTGCCGAGACCCGCTCATGCAATGCCTTGAGTGCATCCATTTATTAACCCTTTTTTATTGGCATGTCCCGCGCAAAATCTGCTGCAAGGAGCAAGCATGGACTTTTCGCGCCAGACGTCGTGTAATTACCGCCACTGATTGGCGTGCCGGGGGCAACATCTTACAGGATGAATGCAGAGAGTTCGAAAGGGACCGCAAGGTTTATACATTACCAGGGGCTGTTTCGCTTTCTCACTGGTTTCGCCGGCATTGCATCACTCGCACTCAGTTATCAGGGCTTAAGCCATGATCTGAATAAGGCTGTGCCACTGTTGATGGCCGTGCTTTATATCGCCCTTGCCCCCGTCATTCTGCAACGCGTCAACCAACCGGCAAAAGCGCGGACATGCCAAGGACTGGCACTTGTCGATGCTCTGCTGATCGGTTGCCTGATAGCGCTGCTACACCTTAGTCCGCTACCTTCTTTATTGTTTTTTCTGGCATTGCAATTCAATGCATTGGCCATTGCTGGTTGGCGAAAGTTAATCGCTGACGATGTTGCGCTATTCACCGGATTGCTGGTCACGATGTTGTCCTATCATTTTCCCTGGACGATGGAAGTTGAGCTGTTTATCAGTCTCCCCCCATTGATCGCCCTCGGTCTCTATACCTGTATATATGGGTACAAGTCCTCGGCTGAAAATCGTAGTGATGACAATAAAATCAGGGAACTGGAAAAACAGCAGATTCAGCTCAAGCTACGCAACTATCGCCTGTCCAAATACCTATCACCGACCCTATTGAAGGCCATCCAGTCAGGCAAAGACGTCAAACTGGAAACCCACCGCCGTAAGCTGACCATCTTCTTCTCCGACATCAAGGGATTCAGCGAGCTGGCTGAGGAGATGGAAGGTGAGCCGCTGACTAATCTGCTTAATAATTACCTGACCGAGATGTCCCAGATCGCCATCAAACACGGTGGCACCATTGACAAGTTCATCGGTGACGCAATGATGGTCTTTTTCGGCGACCCGAATACCAAAGGTGTCAAGGAAGATTGTGTTGCGGCGGTCTCCATGGCTATTGCGATGAAGAAACACATGAAGGAACTGCAGCAGCGCTGGGTCAGCCAGGGCATTCAGAAACCGCTGGAAATCCGCATGGGTCTCAACACCGGTTATTGCGCGGTAGGCAACTTCGGCACCGAGGACCGACTCGATTACACATTGCTCGGCACCGAAGTGAACCTGGCCAGCCGCCTCGAAGGTGCCGCTGATCCAGGAGAAATCCTGATCTCCCACGAAACCTATTCACTGGTGAAAGAGCAAATTCTCTGTAAAGAACGGGGGGAAATTCAGCTTAAAGGATTTCAGCACCCGGTAAAGGCCTACGCCGCCATCGACTTGCGCAAAAACCTCGGCGGAGCTCACCGTTACTTCGAGCACATCACCGAAGGTTTTTCCTTCTATATGGATACCGACCGCATACGCAATTACGATCAGGACAAGATTCTTCAATCCCTGATCGATGCGGCCAATCACCTCCACAGCAGGAAGAAAAACTAGCGGTAGGCAACCGTTCTCCCGACCACCTCAACTCGCTCATCCCGATCAATTACTGCCTGGACAACCTTAACCGCGGTGCTTCGGTATTACTGGAGCTTCGATAGGGGTTGATATCCAGGCCGCCACGTCGAGTATAACGGGCATAGACTTCCAGATGTTCCGGGGCACAGAGCTCGCTGATTTCGGTGAAGATGCGCTCGACACATTGCTCATGAAAATCCTGATGGTTGCGAAAGGAAATCAGGTAACGGAGTAATCCCTCACGATCCATCGGCCAGCCGGTATAGCGAATGAGAATACTGGCCCAGTCTGGCTGTCCGGTGACCGGGCAGTTGGTTTTCAGCAGGTGGCTGTAGAGCGCCTCTGTCACCACCTCCTCCCGGCTCGCAAATCCCAACAAGCTGGCATCCGGCGAATAGGCGTCGACATCAATGGATAGGTCATCCAGACAAACACCGGGAAATGTCGAGATGCCGCGGTGGCGAAAGCTGTCAGCCATATGAATCCCCACCTGTACAGGACCCGCCACACAACGGGAAAGGTCCTGTTCCAGCAGTGCAGAGACATCCTGTGTCGAACGGTAGCGTTCCTGGTTGAGGGAATTCAAATACAGTTTGAGGGACTTTGACTCCACCAAATTGATGGTATCGCAGGGCATGGAAATTTCTGCCACGGCGACTACTGGCTTGCCCTTCATATCCAGCCAGGACAGTTCGTAGCCAGTCCACAGGTCAAAGCCAAAGAATTTCGGCGCACCGGAAATACCCAGCGCCAGACGCCCTTCACTGCGAGGAATAGCATGCAGCACTTCTGGACTATAGCGCGATGGATACTCGGTAACAGTGCCCAACAATAGAGATTTATCCACCTCAGTTCACCTCAACTCAACTGCGCAGCTTCTTGCCGCGCTCCAACAGGTACAGGGAATAGACAAACAGTACCACACAGAACGCAATCACCATCACGAAGGCCCACACCACATTAATGTCGGACACACCGAGAAGACCATAACGGAAGGCATTCACCATATACAGCACCGGATTAGCCTGGGACACGCCCTGCCAAAAAGCTGGCAGCATGCTAATAGAGTAGAACACTCCACCCAGGTAGGTGAGCGGCGTCAACACAAAGGTCGGGATAATGGAGATATCGTCAAAACTATTGGCGTAAACAGCATTGATAAATCCCGCCAACGAGAACAGTACTGCAGTGAGAAACACAATGGCCACCGTGACACCCATATGGCTCACCTGTAACTGTGTAAAGAACAGCGACAGCAATGTCACGATCACCCCCACCGCCAGGCCACGGGCCACGCCGCCGATGATGTAGCCAACCAAAATGACATAATTGGGCACAGGGGAAACCAGCAACTCCTCAATACTGCGCTGGAACTTGGTGCCAAAAAACGAGGACACCACATTGGCATAGGAGTTGGTGATTACCGACATCATGATCAGGCCGGGCACCACAAATTCGATGTAGCTGAAACCGGACATCTCGCCAATGCGCGGGCCGATCAAGCGGCCAAAAATGACAAAATAAAGCGCAATGGTAATCGCCGGTGGCAGCAGGGTTTGTTGCCATATCCGCATAAAACGACGGATTTCTTTTACCACGATGGTACAAAACGCCACCCATTGCTGTTGGGCATTCATGCTTGCACCTCCCCGCTATTTACGTTGTGAGATTCCACCAGGGAAACAAACAGCTCTTCAAGACGGTTGGCCTTGTTGCGCATACTGAGCACGTGGATGCCTCGTTCACTAAGACTGGCAAACAGCTCATTCAGGGATTGGTGTTTTTCCACTTCCACCTCAAAACAGTGCTCATCCACAAGCTGGCCGGAATACCCTTCGATGGCAGGAAATTCGCTGAGCACCTCTCTGGTATCCATGATGAACACCTCCTTGTTCAATTGCCGCAGCAGTTCCTTCACGGAGGTATTCTGAATGATCTGGCCACGATCAATAATCGCCACATTGCGGCAGAGGCTTTCTGCCTCTTCCAGATAGTGGGTGGTAAGGATAATAGTGGTACCCCGGGCATTGATCTCTTTCAGGAATTGCCACATGGAACGACGCAATTCAATATCCACCCCCGCTGTAGGCTCATCCAGAATCAGTAACCGCGGCTCATGGACCAGTGCTCTGGCGATCATCAGGCGACGCTTCATCCCACCGGACAACGTCCGTGAACGCTGGTCCCGCTTATCCCACAACCCCAGTTGCCTGAGATATTTCTCGGTACGCTCCGCAGCCAGTTTTGCAGGCAGCCCGTAGTAACCAGCCTGGGTTTTGACGATATCAAACACCTTTTCAAACTGGTTAAAATTGAACTCCTGAGGCACCACCCCGATATTCTGTTTGGCCAGGGAAAAGTTTTCATCGATATCGGTGCCGAACACGGACACCTGCCCACTGGTCTTTTTCACCAGAGAACAGATCACCCCGATGGTGGTGGATTTGCCCGCCCCATTGGGGCCGAGTACGGCAAAAAAATCACCGGGCTGGACGTCAAGGCTGATGCCCTTCAACGCTTCAAACCCGTTGTCGTACTGCTTGTGCAGATTGCGAATGGATAGTGCGGCGGTCATAACATCTCAACTTTTCAAATACGGGATCGTGCGTTCTGACTCCGTAAGCAAGAGCGGATCCGAGCGTTTAACGTCTGCCTAACGAAGAGGGTGCTAGTCTAAAGGACTTTGAAAAAGTTTGTGGGGAGAAAAAAGCAAAAAAGCGCAGGTCAAGAATGACACTGCGCTTGAATTTGGAGCGGGAAACCGGGTTCGAACCGGCGACCTCAACCTTGGCAAGGTTGCGCTCTACCAACTGAGCTATTCCCGCATTTTTTACCACTAAGGGCGATAAAAAATTGGCGTCCCGTAGGGGAGTCGAACCCCTGTTACCGCCGTGAAAGGGCGGTGTCCTAGGCCTCTAGACGAACGGGACAATTGCTTCTCATCAAGAGAGGCGCGCATTCTATGAAGCCGAA
>JBFICU010000104.1:0-6216 GCA_041581855.1 Porticoccus sp.
GAGCTACGGGCGCTCAACACGTACGCTACAACAGTTCTCTAACTTAGGATTTTGTGAAGGTGGTCGGGGAAGAGGGATTCGAACCCCCGACATCCTGCTCCCAAAGCAGGCGCGCTACCAGACTGCGCTATTCCCCGATATCTCACATGAGCCCTCATTTCGAGAGGTGCGCATGATACTGGCGACAACCGCCTTCGTCAATCAAAAAGCCCCCGACGTACACAGCCGGTTCTTCTCTTCACAGGGACAGACCGAAGTGCGAAAATGCCCCCCTTTCGATACCCCATCAGGAGCTTTCACACCATGGCAGCACTCATCCTAGACGGCAAAGCCGTCGCCCAGCAAACTGAAGCGGAACTGAGTGAGCGCGTTGCCCGCCTGAAAGACAAGAGCAATGGCCAGACACCTATCCTGGCCACCATCCTGGTGGGCGGCGATCCAGCCTCAGCCACCTATGTGCGCATGAAACAGAATGCCTGCAAACGTGTGGGCATGGAGTCCATCGCGGTCGAAATGCCCAATACCACGACCACCGAAGAGTTGTTGGCCAAAATCCATGAACTGAATGCCAACCCCAACTGCCATGGCATCCTGCTGCAACACCCAGTGCCGGAACAGATCGACGAGCGCCTCTGTTTTGACAGCATTGCCCTGGAAAAAGACGTGGATGGTGTCACCTGCCTCGGCTTTGGCCGCATGGCAATGAATGAATTTGCCTACGGTTCCGCTACGCCCCAGGGCATCATGCGCCTGTTAGCCGCCTACAAGATTCCCCTGGCAGGCAAACACGCCGTGGTCGTCGGTCGCAGCCCCATTCTCGGCAAACCCATGGCCATGATGCTGCTCAACGCCAACGCTACCGTCACCATCTGCCACTCCCGAACTGAAAATCTGCCAGAGATTATCCGCGGTGCGGATATCGTGGTCGGCGCGGTAGGTAAACCGGAATTCATCAAGGCGGAATGGATCAAGGATGGTGCCGTCGTTGTCGATGCTGGCTATCACCCCGGCGGTATCGGCGATATTGAACTGGCGCCGCTGCATGACCGCGTTGCCGCCCTCACGCCGGTTCCCGGTGGCGTTGGCCCGATGACCATCAACACTCTGATTCTGCAATCCGTGGACGCCGGCGAGAAAAAACTGGCCTGATCGACGGATCTCAATACCGCAACAACATTGTGGCCTCCCACCCCCCTGGACTACGATAGAGAAAAGGATGGATGGGAAACAGCCATGCTCGCCGATCGATTGGTGGCCCACCGGGGCTACCCCAAGCACTACCCGGAAAATACTCTTCTGGGGATGACCGCGGCCATTGAGGCCGGGGCACATTTTATCGAGACCGATATCCTGTTTAGCGCCGATCAACAACCGGTGCTCTACCACGATAATCTGATGACCCGCATAAGCGGTGAAGAAAACGCCGTCCATTTGCTCACTCTCGACGAATTGATCAACCGCCCCGCCAACGAACCGGAACGACTCGGCAATCAGTTCATCGGCCAGACCATTACCCGCCTCCATGACCTCGTCACCCTGTTGGCACAACATCCCCGGGTCACCGCCTTTATCGAAATGAAGCGCAGCGGGTTACACATCGTTGGCATCGAAGCGGCCTACGATATCGTCACCCATATTCTCGCCCCGGTACGGGAACAGTGCGTACTGATCAGCTTCAGCGATGAATTTATCGACTACGCCCACCAGCAGGGTTTCCCCAGGCTGGGACTGGTACTGAAGGACTGGGAGGAACGTCAGGGTGACCTGATACAACGTATCCAGCCGGAGTTTATCTTCTGTGATACGGACAAAGTGCCGGAGGGCGCTGCGCTGGATGAAATCACAGCCACCTGGGTGATCTACGAAGTGGAAGAGCCGGATCAGGCCATTGCCTGGTTCGAGCGCGGTGCCGACATGGTGGAAACCTTCGACATTGGCGGCATGTTGGAAAACCTGGCGCATCGGGCGCTCTGAACTTGAATCGCGATTCGGACCTTCCCGACACGACCACGGACCCGGTATTTGACGTACTGGTAGTCGGCGGTGGCATCCAGGGGGCCGGTGTCGCTCAGGCCGCACAGGCCGCCGGATATCGCACGCTGGTGGTGGAAAAATCCACCTGGGGCGCGGGCACCTCCAGCAAATCCAGCAAACTGATTCACGGTGGTTTGCGCTACCTGCAAAGTGGCGAATTCTCCCTGGTGCGGGAAAGCCTGCACGAACGCGCCCTGCTGCTGAAACTGGCGCCGGGGCTGGTACACGGCAACTGGTTCACCATTCCCATCTACCGTAACTCCCGCTACCGACCCTGGCAGATTCGCGCTGGTCTCACCCTCTATTGGCTACTGACCGGCTGCCGGGAAGAAGGCCGTTTTGAGGTGATTCCCAAGTCGGAATGGTCGCAACTGACGGGATTAAAAACCGAGGAGTTACAAACGGTGTTTCGTTACCGGGATGCCCAGACCGACGATACCAAACTCACGGCAGCGGTGATTCAGTCTGCCGTGTCGCTCGGGGCAGAAACCCGCTGCCCGGCAACACTTATATCTGCCCAAAAAACACCGGACGGTTTTTGTGTTCAGCTAGAGAGCAATGGTAGTGTCGAGACAGTCTATTGCCGCCTGCTGGTCAATGCCGCAGGCCCGTGGATCAACCGTGTTGCCGAGCGAATATCACCGCAGCCCAACCACCTCGATATCGAACTGGTACAAGGCGCACATCTGGTTCTGGAGCAAAAAATCAGCGACCAGTGCTTCTATCTGGAATCTCCGGAGGATGGCCGCGCGGTGTTTGTGCTGCCCTGGTATGAAGGCGCCCTGCTCGGCACCACCGAAACCGCTTTTAATGGCGACCCGGACCAAGCCGCCGCCACCCAGGAAGAAAGGCGTTATCTGCTCAATGTGCTGTACCACTATTTCCCCCACTACCCCGGAAAAATCAGTGGTGACATGGCGGGACTGCGGGTGCTCCCCAAGGAAAAGACGGGGTTTCACTACCGCAGCCGCGAGGTTCAGTTTGTGACCTCTGATCGTTACCTGGCCATCTACGGGGGCAAGCTGACGGGCTACCGGGCCACTGCCGAAAAGGCTATGCGGCAAATTAGCAAAATGCTCGGTGACGCCACCAAACAGGCGGACACCCACACCCTGCCTCTGGCCCCACCACCGGAAAATCACGGGTAGCCGTTCACCGGCTATAGCGTATCCGCAGTGGCGTCGGCCATCGCCTGCAGCCAGTGTTTAAAACGCAGTTCAAACTCCGTATTCGGCTCTGGCACAAAATACTGCACATCATCCCGCACCTTCCAGGCGCCGGGCTGACCCGCCAGCAGGAAGGCGGCCCCCCGGGCAGTCGCTTCCGTCTCAGGATTGCGAAACACCGGCAAGCCGCACAAATCCGCCAGCCGCTGGCAAAAGCCATGCAACCCCGACAGGCCACCGCTGAGGACAATCTCGGTAAATGGCCCACCCATTTCGCCGAGCCTCAGAAAATTAACCCTTAACAGGAACACGATGCTTTCCAGCACAGCCACCATCCCGGACTCAGGATCTTGCTGATCGAACGGCACAAAACGACTGGAGAAATCACTGCGCCAATAGGGCGCGCCCAACCCCCCGACGCCATTTAGAAACAGCGGTATATCCGTCACCGAGCGGCACCAGTGATCGAGGTGCAGTTGATAGTCGGCGATACCCAGTTCGGCCGCCTGTAGCTCCAGGGCACTGGCAGCGCCGTTGACGGTGCCCTCCGCGACAAACCAGCGTTTTTTCGCGGACTGGAACACCAGCGTCTTGAGCAGACCCGGTGGCGCAGGCTGGGCTTCTGGCCAGGGCGCCGCAATAAACGCCCCGGTACCGGCATTGATATACACCCGCTCCCCGTGTAACGGCCCAGCACCGAAAAAGGCAGCGTTCTGGTCGCCGTTGACCAAACCAACCGGTACTGAAACATCACCTACGGCCAGGGTGCCGAACTCGCTGGTGCTGGGCTGTAACGGCGGGAGAATCTGTTCAGGAAGATCAAATTGGGCGAGCAACGCCTTGTCCCACTGACCACTGTTGAGGTTCAGCAGCAAAGTACGCTGGGCGTTGCCGGGATCAATGGCAAAGTGATGTTCTCGTGTGAGGGCGAATAGCAAATAACTGGCTAACGGCCCACAGGCCAGGCGCTGCTCGGCCAATGCTTCTCTAACGGCGGGAAGGGTATCCAGGCACCAGCGCAACTTGCTGGCACCGTAGTGAGCGTTGGGGCGCAAACCGGTACGTTCCGCCACCTCACTATCGTTCAGGTGCAACTCGGTCAGCAGGTTTGCGGCACGGGTATCCTGCCAGCTGAGTACCGGTGACAATGGCTTGCCACTCTGTCTATCCCAGCACACCAGGCTGGAGCGTTGGGTCACCAGCGCAGCCGCCTTCAATTTGTGACACTGAGCCCCCAGTTGATCAGGCAGCTTGTCGAGCAACGTGCGAATGGAAGCGACCATTTTCAGCGGGTCCTGCTCCACCCTGCCCAGCCCCGGATAACGCGTCTCCACCGACTCGCGCAACAGCAGGCGCTGTTGGCCAACGTCATCAAATACCAGCAGGCGGCTACTCTGGCCACCCTGGTCAATCACCAGAAAAAGGGAATCGCTCATCACTTCATTAAAGCAAAGATTGGCACCCAGCGAACGGTATATCCGTGTATTGGTATGAGCGAAACATGAAGCACTACACCACTGCGCTCATGATCCCGTCAGTGACAGTAAGCTAACCCAGTAAAAGATCGCTCTCGATAGGAACGAATTGACTGGCCGCATTCATCACAGACACCGCGGTCAGCTTGGGCACACCATAAACCTCAACCCGTTTACCCTTATCGACGCGGAGCTTTTCCACCAGCAGGTCAAAATCACCGTCGCCGGAAACCAACACCACCACATCCGCTTCCGCACCATAGTCCATGGCGTCTATGGTGATCCCGACATCCCAATCGCCCTTGGCCGAACCATCCGAGCGTTGAATAAAATTCTTCAACTTCACCTCGAAACCGATCGCCCGCAGAATATTCTGGAACTCACGCTGCTTCTGGTCGCCTCTTTCCGTGGCATAGGCAATAGCCTTGATGACCTCCCTGCCGGCAGTGGCCCTCGCCCAAAATGCGTTGTAGTCGAATTTGCGACCATAGGCCTGCCGCGTCGTGTAATAAACATTCTGCACATCCACCAATAGCACAACTTTCTTCATCGACAGGATTCCGTTTAATCAAGTGGGGGGGCATTACAGAACAGCGACTCCGGTTACTCAAGGAAAACCTCAATTTGCCTTCCTGTTGTGAACAAAAGGATCACGGCACCAGCACG
Source organism: Porticoccus sp. (assembly GCA_041581855.1). Taxonomy (GTDB): domain Bacteria; phylum Pseudomonadota; class Gammaproteobacteria; order Pseudomonadales; family Porticoccaceae; genus Porticoccus. Next base: position 5,342 of record JBFICU010000104.1, read on the forward strand.
GCAGCGCCGCTGAATCGGCCGTGGCGCAAATCCTCCAGTGCCTGCCATGCCTGCTCCAGAGGATAGGACGTCACGGTGGTGTGAACGGGAATCGCCGCTGCCCTGGGCAGAAATTCCTCGCCGTCACGGCGGGTCAGGTTGGCCACCGATTGCAGACGTCGCTCCCCCCACAACCAGCGATAGGGAAAGCTCGGAATATCGGACATATGAATACCGCCGCAGATTACGCTGCCGCCCTTGCGCACCCCCTGCAATGCCTTGGGCACCAGTTCACCTCCAGGGGCAAAGATAATCGCGGCATCCATCAGCTCCGGTGTGGCATCACTGGCACCGCCGACCCAGGCAGCTCCCAGTGAGCGAGCAAAGGCCTGCCCCTCTCTATCGCCATCGCGGGTGATGGCAAACACCTTTCGGCCATCGGCCAGCGCAACCTGAATCAGAATATGGGCCGCCGCGCCAAAGCCATACAGTCCCAGGATTTTGCCCTCACCGGCCATGCGGTAGGCCCGATAACCGATCAACCCGGCACACAGCAGCGGCGCCACCTGGATATCACTGTAATTGTCCGGCAACGGAAAACAGAAATCGGCGCGGGCGGCGGCATACTCCGCCATACCGCCATTAAGCTGGTAACCCGTGTATTGGGCATGATCGCAGAGGTTTTCCTGCTCCCGAGCACAAAACTCACAGCATCCGCAACTGCCCCCCAGCCAGGGAACACCCACCCGCTGACCAGGGCTAAAACGGCTTACCTCCGAACCCAGCGCCACTATTTCGCCGACAATCTGGTGGCCGGGAATCAACGGCAGGGTGGGCTGATCCAGCTCCCCGTCGACAATATGCAGATCGGTGCGACAGATTCCGCAGGCCTTCAC
>JBFICU010000105.1:0-6198 GCA_041581855.1 Porticoccus sp.
GCCGATGAGTGCTGCCAAGCTGTTTGCCAGCGCGCTACAGGAATATCCGCTGACGACTGAAGCATCTAAGCTGGTTCAATCGCTCAACTATTCCATGTCAGACGTTGAAAGTCTGGTGGGAACATTGATTGATATCTCCAAACTCGATGCAGGTGTTGTGGAGCCAGATATGGCTTCATTTGACTGTGGCGTGATGCTGGATAATTTGGCAAATGAATTTCGAGAACAGGCTAAACGTCGGAATCTGAACTTTCGCTTTGTGTCCACCTCGGTTCCGATACTGACAGACCGGCAGTTATTGGCGCGTATCCTGAGAAATTTTCTGTCCAACGCTATTCGTTACACAGACGATGGCGATATCCTTCTGGGCTGTCGACGCCGACCAGAAGGGTTGCTATTCCAGGTATGGGATACTGGTATCGGTATTCCGGAAGAGCAGTTAAAAGAAATTTTCCTTGAGTTCAAACGGCTGCCTTCTCGAAAGCGTAGAAGCAACAACGGATTGGGCCTTGGCTTGGCAATTGTCGACAAGATATCCAGTATTCTAGATCATCAGGTTAGTGTGCAATCGGTTCTTGGCAAGGGTTCTGTTTTTTCTATTTTGGTGCCCTATGGCGAGCAGGAAACCCCGCAACCCGTCCAGGCCGTGGCGGTTAATGACGACATGGGGGCACTGCTTAAAGAAAAGCGCATTCTGGTCATTGATAACGACCTGAACATCTGCAAGGGTATGGAGTCTTTGTTGGCGGGGTGGGGTTGCCGGGTAAAAACGGCGACGGGCATTGATGACATTGATCTGGGTGAGCTAAAGCACCATTGCCCAGACCTGGTGATAGTCGATTACCACCTGGATGACGGTGAAACCGGGATGAATGCCATTGAGTTTCTGCGTGAACAGATTGGCTATGCCATTCCGACATTAATGATTACCGCCAATTATTCACAGGAACTCAAGCAACAGGTCAGGGAGTGCGGCTACCATCTGCTGAACAAGCCCATCAAACCGCACAAACTCAAATCAATGTTGCGATATCTTTTTCAGCATCCTGCCAAATAATGACTCGCGCATATTGTCTTGTCTAAATGAAGCAGACTCTCGACAGACGAGGCTGTTCAGCGGTGAAGGTATTGATCAAAGTTAATCTTGCTGGCACATAAAACGGCCTGCATGCGATTGTGAACATTCAGCTTGCTCAAAATGGCAGAGACATGGGTCTTAACGGTGGTTTCCGCAATGTTGAGCTCGTAGGCAATTTGCTTATTTGAATCCCCTTTAGATAACCGTTCCAGGACTAACAGTTGGCGTCGAGTCAGTGAGGATATCTGCTTGGCATCAAATTCGTGGGAATCGCTCCTAACCGCATGGGAAGCAGATTTCGTGTTGCGGACAATATCCGAAGGCAGATAAACCTGACCGGATATCATCTTCTTAATGGCATCGCCAATATTTTCACTGTTTGCGACTTTGCTGATGTACCCCACTGCGCCGTAGGTTACTGATCGGAGCACTATGTCGCGGTCATCCTCAGCAGAGATGATCGCTACCGGGATTTCCGGTGCCTCATTGCGCAGGTGGATCAAACCGTTCAGGTCATTCATGCCGGGCATGTTCAAATCGAGCAAAATCAAATCGAGCTGATGGTGCTCCTCTATGACTTTTAATGCCGATTCAAAGTCTTCAGCTTCATAAGTAATGACATCAGGAAAGGTTTGTTTGATTACGCTGACGACGGCCTCTCGGTAGAGCGGGTGATCGTCTGCTATCAGTATCTCGTACATAGTCTACCTGTCAGGAGTCTTTCATCTACCCCTAGATACTAGCATAAGGGCAATCCGGTAGGGGTACCCAAGGAATTCGCGGAGACACGATGTCGGTAATTTGGACTAAAAGAGGGTTTGTTACCTACTTTAGTCCATATTTGGACTGAAGAAGGTATGAGACCAATTACCTAATTTACTCCTACCTAAGTTAGATTCAATCAGGTTTGCTTATCGATTACTGTTATTGGATACAAACTTCTATCTGTACTAATAACTACATTAGTAGGCCGTTTTATCTTTGAGGGTGTAAATTATGACGTATAAACGATCTGGCTTGGCCACCAGTATGCTCGGTCTGCTTCTGTTAATGGGAAGCAGCTACGCATTAGCCCATGGTGATGTGACCCCGCAGGCTATGGATACTTCCACGCTGGAGCCTCTGGGAGAGGAATGGCGAGAGGAGAACCCTTACTCCGGTAATGAAGAGGCCATCAAAATTGGTGCTTCTGGTTATAACCAGAATTGTGCCCGCTGCCATGGATTGGGCGCCATTTCAGGCGGCATAGCACCTGATTTGCGAAAGCTTGAACCTGGCGCAGACGGGGACGAATGGTTTGCTTACCGTGTTCGTCAAGGCGCTACTCGCAACGGGATTCCCTATATGCCCCCATTCGAGGGAGTGCTTAGTCAAGAGGCACTTTGGGCAATCAGGGCCTGGCTTGAAACTCGTTACGATCCGGAGTTGTAGTCGCTATGAAGCGCTTTCTCATTATTTGTGCACTGTTCTGCATGGCCTTGCCCGTCGAGTCCCGGACACTCGAGGATATTGCTGATAGCGGCTATATCAGCATCGCTGTTTATCGGGATTTTCCGCCTTATTCCTATCTGAATGAGGGCGCTCCTGCGGGCATAGATATTGAGTTGGGCACCAAAATAGCTGAAAAACTGGGTTATAAGCCGCGCTGGTTTTGGCTGACTGCTGATGAAAGCGTGGATGATGATCTGCGCAATGCTGTCTGGAAAGGCCACTATTTGGGTGGCGGGGTCGCGGATATCATGCTGCGAGTACCCTATGACAAAGACTACATCAATGATCAGGTTAGCGTCGTGGGTCCCTATCAGAAAGAGCGATGGACAGTGGCCAGAAACACTGGAAATCTGCCCGATCTCGTCAATCTGGCGCCTTTCATGTACCACAAAGTCGGTGTAGAAATTGACAGCGTTCCCGACTTAAAACTGACCTCTGCTTTTGGGGGTCGCCTGTTGGATAACGTCATACACTTTTCCTCTACCATCGATGCAGTTGATGCCCTGAAAAGCCAGGAAATTGATGCCGTTGCTGGTATGCGCGGGCAAATTGAATGGCGGGTAGGCTCCGCTGTTGCACCATCCGGGCAATCAGCCGGGCAGTCAGCTCAAATTCAAATCTCTGATGAAAGTCTGGTGGCTTGGCCGCGTCGCGCATGGGATATCGCCATCGCAGTGAAAAACAGCAATCAAGCGTTAGGTCAGCAGGTAGAAGCCGCTATCACCAGCATGACAGATGGCGGGGAAATTGAAGAAATTTTCCGGAAATATCAGGTTAGCTATGAAGCCGTTAATAAACCAACGATGTGATAGTCGCCGGGCTTTATTAATTTGATAGGGCTATAAAAAATCAAAGGGAAGGAGCAGATGTGGTTCTAAAAATCCTCCCCTGGTTTTTGTAAGTCTTTATTACGTTTCATATCTCGAATAATAAATCGCCCAGGATGCACCGCCTGACGCAGCTCCTGCGCCAGCGGCGGCACTTCACCGCAGATTTCACTGGCAATCAATTCCGCGCACAATGGCGCATAGCTCATACCGCGGGAACCGTGCCCACAGTTCAAGTACAGCCCCGGCCAGTAACTTCCGGCCACCGGAATATGGGAGCGGGCGTTTTTCCGCAGCAGCGCGTAATTTTCCAGATAATCCGTCAATACTGGTGCCGGGCCTGCGATGGGCAGATAGTCGGTGGTGGTGCAACGGAATGCCGTGCGACCGTCGAGGTTGTCGAGATTGACTGCGCTAAACAGTGCCGCTGCTGCGAGGTCGGTTTTCGCTAACTGTTGCAGATTGGTCAGGTGGTCAGATTGACGCACCTCACCGCTGCTATCGCCAATGTTATAGGTGGCGCCAAGGGTGTGCACGCCATCATCCGCGGGCGCCAGATAGCCTTCGCCACAGATGACGGTTTTCAGCGCAAGACTGGTTTTAGTGGCGGGTAGGCAACTTATCTGGCCGCGAATCTGTTTTAGCGGTAGGTGCTGGGTCTGTTCAAACCGGTTGCTGTCGTAGGCGCTGGCGATAATCGCCGTCGGAGCCGAGGCGACAATGTTGCTGGCAGCATCCAGAGCACGCCATTTCCCCTCCTGATAATCGAGGCGGGCAATCTCCGCTTTCTGTACGTTAATCAGTGGATGGTCGGCCAGTGCTTCGCAAACGACAGGTGGGGATATCCAGCCCAGTTGCGGGAAAAATAGCCCTCGCTCAGCACTGAGGGAGATGCCAGCTACCTCGGTGATCTGCTCGCCTTTTACAAGGCGCACCAATTCAACCGGGTATTGGGTGGCGATTTGTTCAAAGTTCGCCTGCTCTTTTTCTGATTCCGGCAATACCAATACGCCGCAGCGGTTGCCATAGCTGTCCAGGAACGGTTGGTGATAGCGGCTGGCAAACAAGAGTGCCATCAGGCCGAACTGCGAGAGGGGCGAAGATTGTATGGAAAGCTTGGGGTAGAGAATGCCCTGGGGATTGCCGGAGCCCTCTTGGGCTAAGGCGTTATGCCTCTCGATCAGGGTGACGTTGATGCCACGTTCCGCGAGCGCCCTTGCTGTGGTACAACCGGCAACGCCGCCGCCAAGCACCAGCGCTGACTCGGGGCGGGGTGCTGGTGGAGGCAAGTACCAGGGTGGCTGGTGTTTGGCATTGTAGGTGGCTGGCTGCCAGTCTGTATGCTGTGTTTGGGCTACAACGGGCTCTGCCATCTCTCCGTAGAGCATTTCCCGTTTGGGGCCGAATCCCGGAGATTTCGCTACTGTAAAGCCGGTTTGTAACAGGTTGCGGCGCACATTGCCGGCTGAGGTATAGGTACTGAAGGTGGTGCCTGGAACACTCAGGTCGGCAATGGTTTTGAAAAGCGCCTCAGTCCACATATCCGGATTTTTAGCCGGGGCGAAACCGTCCAGAAACCAGGCGTCAATACGGGGGTTGCCCTGGCGGTGAAATAAAGGATGGTCACTGCCTTTGAGGCTGGCGAACATGCTGCTGGCTTCGCCATACAGCAGGGTCAGGACAATACGGTTTTCTGCCAGATAGAGGCGGTGAATACCGCCTATGGGTGGCGGGTATTGTTGAATCAACTCATTGGCTAGCTCAGAAAGTTCAGGCCAGTGGGCCAGCGCTTGCCGCAGGTCGGCTCTGTCGAGAGGATGCTTTTCTGCCGAGACAAAATGCAGTCTGGCATTTGCATCGTGGACCTGGGATAACCAGGCACTGGCCGTAGTAAGAAAGTTGAGGCCGGTGCCAAAGCCGGTTTCACCGACGGTGAACATCGGCTGATTCAGTTGTTGCCATCGTTCTGGCAGACCATTGTGTTCGAGGAACACATAGGTGCTTTCATCGATTCCGCCGTCGTTGTGGAAATACACATCGTCAAATTCGACAGACAAGGGCTGGCCTTGCTCATCCCAGCGGATGGACGCCTGCTGAATACTGTCTGTAGGGATACCTGACATGTGCTGCTCAGTTGTGCTGGACGACAGGATTTAGCGTCCTGTCAGGCCAAACTCGAGGGTAATTTGTTGACACCAGTCTTTGATGCGTTGGTCGGTCAGCTCGAACTGGTTTTCGTCATCGATGGCCAGACCAACGAAATACTGGCCATCCTCGGTAAGTGCCTTGGATTCTTCGAACTCGAAGCCGTCTACCGGCCAGTAACCAATGGTTTTGGCGCCCAGGTTTTGCACTTTGGCCCATAGGTACCCCAATGCATCCAGAAACCACTCAGGGTAACCTACCTGATCACCCAAGCCGAAAAGTGCCACCGTTTTCCCAGTGAAATCCAATTGGTCGAGATCGTTCCAGCAGTTTTCCCAGTCTTCCTGGAGCTCTCCGTAATCCCAGGTGGGGATGCCGAGAATGAGCAGTCGGTAATCCTCCATAGTGGAGACCGGCACTTCCGCCACGTTGTGTACATCCACCATGGCATCACCGAATTCGGTGGCGATTTTTTCTGCCACCATTTCGGTGTAGCAGGTGGAAGAGCCATAGAACAGGCCAATGGGTGCTGGATTCATCTGCTGTGTAAGTTGGTTGCTGTCGGCGGGTGATTTTACGGTCATTATCCCTAGACTGCACCTTCAAAGCCGAGCTGTCGCCAGGCTTCGTAAACGATCAGCGCTGCGGCATTGGATA
>JBFICU010000106.1:0-6173 GCA_041581855.1 Porticoccus sp.
ATGATTTCGGCACCGGTTACTCCTCTCTGAGCTATCTGACTCGCTTCCCGGTGACCGGGCTCAAGATTGACAGGTCATTTGTGAACGGCATTGGAATTAATTCGACCGCCGCACCACTGATTGAAACCATCCTGGCCATGGCCAGCAAACTTAACATCAAGGTCGTTGCGGAAGGCGTGGAAACGGCAGATCAGCTTGAATATCTCACCCGTCTTCAGTGTGACTGTGTACAAGGCTATTTTCTCGGGCGGCCAATGCCTGTTGAGGAATTTGAAGCGCGGCTACTTGATGAGACAGAAGCCGTTTTAAGCTGAATGTGACAGATTGGATAAAAATATACGCCGTAACTGAGATCTTTCATCAGGTTTAGAGACTGCAGCTAACGCTGTGTAATCGCCTATCGCGCAAACCCATAAGGCTTCATGCCACGGGCCGGGTTTATTGTTTCCAATCAAGCCTCATTGGAAGTGCACCTCCCGGCCCGTCTATATAAGAATGTGCCCATGAATGCCAAAAAGCAGTTAACTGTCATTTCTGATCTGGACGGTACGTTACTGGATCACTACAGCTACCAGTTTGACGACGCGCAACCCGCCCTGGCGCAGCTTGCCGAAAGACAGATCCCCCTCATTCTCAATAGCAGCAAAACAGCTGCGGAAATCATAGAAATACGCAATACCCTCGGTAATAAGGAACCCTTTATCGCCGAAAATGGCGGAGGTATCTATTTACCGCAAGGCAGTGGGTTCATGTGCGTTACGTTGGGCATACCCAGAGAAGAGTTCCTGCCGATTCTCGCCAGTTTACGCCACCAGATGGGGCTATCTTTTACCGGCTTTTGTGAGATGGGCGTACGACAGCTTATGGGTTGTACGGGACTCTCAGAGCCCGCTACGCAGCTGGCGCGGCAACGTGACTTTACCGAACCCCTCCTGTGGCAGGACAGCGACGAAGCCCTGCTTCGATTTACCCGAGTGCTGAACCAGCAAGGCCTACAGGTCATTAGCGGTGGGCCCTTTGTGCATATCTCAGGGCAGACGGATAAGGGCAAATCCATTGACTGGATCAGGGAATATTTTCAACGACAACATAACAGAGATGTTGACGTGATAGCCCTCGGTGACAGTGACAACGACATCCCGATGCTAGCTCGAGCCGACCACCCTTTTATCATCCGCTCACCGGTCCATGCGCCACCGTCGGTACCCGATCAGCCCGCCTACATCAGCAAAGGTTTCGGTCCGAAAGGTTGGAATGAGTGCATTGGTGATTTTCTGCGGGGCCATGAATTTCATTTAGGCCCCGATATCTCTTGAACATTTTCCAGCCACCTCCGCCAACGCTTCGGCCAGCGTTGGAAAGACTCTACAGTTGACGCCATCGGGATTAAATCCAGCCTTGGTGAGCGTTTTCAAAGGCTGGAATTGTAAATCCGCCAGGTAGACGACTGTGCCCGCCGCGCGGCAGGCGTCGATGAATTTATACAGTTCCGACACCCCGCCAGAATCCAGGATCGAGACGCCATCTAGGTACAGCACCACCCCATCCCGATCGGCACATTGCTGGGCCAGCTCCCCGAACAGTCGATCTGCCGCGGCAAAAAACAGTGGCCCGTTGATTTTCAACACGGACCACTGCGCCGGAATGTCCACGTCCACCATTTTCTTGTTGCGAGTGATGTCGCTGATCCTGGTCATCTCAGCGATCTCTTTCATGAACAACAATGAGGCAAGGACAATCCCCGTGGAAATGGCGATCACCATATCGAATAGCACGGTCAGGGAAAAACACACCAGAAAGACAAAAATGTCGCTGCGCGGTGCCGTTTTCAGTAACTGCAGGATGCGCGGGGCTTCACTCATCTTCCAGGCAACCACCATCAACAGTGCCGCCATGCTGGTCATTGGCAAGTAGGCCAACAAGGGCGCCAGAAATAACAATGCCGACAGCACCACCACAGCGTGGATCATGGCAGCTATCGGGGTTTTGGCGCCGGCCCTGAGATTGGCTGCGGAGCGGGCAATCGCAGCTGTTGCCGTAATACCGCCCAGAAACGGGGTAACGATATTGCCGATACCCTGCCCTAACAGCTCGCTGTTGGCACTGTGTTTGGTACCGGTAGAGCGATCGAGTACCACAGCACAGAGCAAGGATTCGATTGCTCCCAGCATGGCAATGGCAAACGCCGCCGTTAGCAGATCCTGTGCCACAACCCAGTTGAGTTGCAGGGGACTCTCTCCTGCCTGGGCGCGTACCCATGGCCACTGGAAATCAGGTAATACCGAGGGAATGCCATGCCCTTGCTGGCCATCTGGAAGAACAAAACTGAAGGTCGAACCAATGGTAGCAATGTCAGCACCCTGCCTATTCAGCAGAAATGCCGCCACCCCACCAACGATCACTGCCGGCAAATGTGGGGGCACCAGCGTTTTTAGACGGGGCCACAGCAGCATCACCAGCAGAGTCATCAATCCCACCAGTAATGCCCCAAGGGAAAACACAGGCATAGCCTTGAACAGTGCCAACACTTTATCTGTATAGTGCGCTGGCATAGCGGTTATTTGTATTCCCAGTAAATCCTTTAACTGCAGGGTGGCAATAACCACTGCAATACCGCCGGTGAAACCCAGGGTCACTGACTCCGGGATATATTCGATATAGCGTCCCAGTCGTAACAACGCCATAATCACCATCATGATGCCGGCCAAAACCGTCGCGACCAAGAGTCCCGCAAGACCGTAGTGCTGGACCACCGGATACAGAATAACAACAAACGCCGCCGTCGGGCCCGACACACTGAAACGAGACCCACCGGCCAACGGAATCAGAAAACCAGCCACTATGGCGGTATATAGGCCATACTGAGGGGCGACACCGCTGGCAATAGCCAATGCCATCGCGAGGGGAATGGCGATGATGCCAACAGTGACACCGGCCATGGCATCACTGACAAAACGTCGCATGTCGTAAGGAGCAGCCGCCAAGGCTGAACGAAGACCATGACCGACTTTGAGCGAAAACAGGTGTGCCCGATGAACCATCTGCGATGTCCCGTAGGAATGAAAATTAACAGTTGAGATTAATCTCCAGACAAATTAGCATCACACGCGAAGCTAATTCAATGTTAATTTAATTAACATCATAGAGAATAACGAGAAAGGTAGAGAATACTGATGGAAAACCGCACAGCCAGATTGACCCTGCTGATTGACCCGAAGAAAAAGGCACTGTTCGAAAAACTGTGTTCAGATGAAGATGTTACGCCATCACAGAAGGTTCGTCAGCTCATCCGTGAATACATTGAGCAGAATGTCGGCTCCAACTGGCGAGAAGAAGTGTTCGGGCATGAGGATGAAGACTCCTGAGACCAACCCAGAACACATAATCCACAGGCCAGATCAGTCAATTTGCTCGCTATAGGGCTTACCAGACAGCTCAAGCACAATCTCTTTTTTACAAGTCAGGATGGTGACCTGGTTTTCATTGGTCCAGTCCATGCTGACCAGATCGTCCATCAGCTCATCATCGAGAGCATCGGTCTGGTTACTCTCCGAATAGCTGATTATTTCCGGGAATACGATACGCAGCGAAGGTTCTTCGTCTGAGGGATCATCCAAACACTCGATAAACAGCAGTCGAACGTCTACATCGTAAACCAGGTTGTAGATATAGGGAGAGCAGTCTCCCAGTAGTTCGGCAATCAGTGACATAGGAAATCTCGGTGAGGTTGGCACAGCGGCTATCGTACTCTATTTTATGCTCGGTTATTGGATTGGTGAAAATAATTGCGCGAGTTTCACTAAGGCGCGAAACAACCAATTACGCTGCTCAATCTGTTCACCGCTAAGCGGCACGCAGCTGCGAAAATCACTTTCCAACATATTTTCCACTTGCGCAGCAAACTGGCGATCTCTCACCATCACAGTGATCTCAAAATTCAGTTGAAAAGAGCGGTTGTCAAAATTAGCCGTCCCCACATATGCACGGTCGTCATCCACCAACACCACCTTCTGGTGCAGAAATCCATGACGATATTGATAGGCCTCGATGCCAGAATGCTGCAAGCTCATTAATACCGCGTAGGAAGAAAGTTGCACCACTCTATTATCCGTCAGTCCGGGCAACATCAAACGCACCTTAACGCCGCGCAATATGGCCAATCGCAATGCGTTAACAATGGATTCATCTGGCACAAAATAAGGGCTGACGATCCAAAGCCGGTCCACCGCACTGTTGATCGCATGAAGAAACATCAACTGGCAGGATTCCATGGGATCTGCGGGCCCAGTCGGCAGAATCAGCACGCGCTGATCAGTCTCCACACCTATTGGATGCCAGTTCATATCTGGCACATCACCGGTCGCCCAGTGCCAATCCTCAAGAAAAGACAGTTGTGCGCCCTGCACAGCAGGCCCCACCAACTTCACATGGGTATCGCGCCAGGGAGTAAGACGGTGGTGACGGTTAAGATACTCATCGCCGATGTTGGCCCCGCCGATAAAGGCTTCCCTGCCATCCACCACCACTATTTTGCGATGGTTGCGAAAATTGATCTGAAAGCGGCGGCGGCGGAACCAGCGCCAGGTTCGAAATGACTCTATTAGAATGCCTGCTTCTCGGCACTGCTTGACATAACGGCGCGTCAAGCTAAAGCTGCCAATGGCATCATAGAGAAAATAAACGCGTATCCCCTGGCGAGCTTTCTTTGTCAGACGAGCCAACAGTTCGCGGCCCAGACGATCATCCCGGACGACATAAAACTGTATCAAGATGTAATGCTCGGCCCGGTCAATGGCTTCGAACATCTCGCGAAAGATATGCTCGCCATTAATCAACAGGTCGACACGGTTACCGCGAGTAAACGGCATCAGCGCCAACTGTTCCAGCAACTGCACGCCGGGCGGCGTCTCCCCTGGCAGACTGAAATGCTGAGCCATCTCCGCCAGCATTTGTTGGGCAATACGCTGAATTTCCAAATCACCCTTGCGGCGCGCTTCTACATAACCGTAAAAGCGGCGCTGGCCAAAAAGCAGGTAAATTGGCACGACGATAGGCGGCAGAAATACCAGCCCCAGCGACCAGGCAATGGCGCCCTGGGAGGTACGCGATTTAAAAATGGCTTCCAGGGCAAATACGATCCCAATGATTTCCATCAGGATATAAAGCAGCAGCCAGGACTCACCTAGCAGTTGCCAGCCATCGGAGACAAGCTCCACCAGCATGGCAGCCCAATGGCTCACGGGCTAGATTTCCTTCCCGGGAGGATAACGATCTCCCATGCTGCTTAGACCAGCGCCACACCATTTGCAGTAAATAGCATCGCGGTCATGCCCTGCCTTCACGCAATTCGGACAGGGGTAGAGCGATTTCTCCCGCTGGATTTCGTTGGCCAGCTCCGCAGTAATAATGCCGGTCGGTATCGCGATAATGGAATAACCCGTGAGCATGGCCAAGGTGGCGATGAACTGGCCCATCACCGTATGCGGTGCGATGTCGCCGTAACCCACCGTGGTAATCGTCACAATGGTCCAGTAAATACTGACGGGAATACTGCTGAAGCCATTGTCAGGTCCCTCCACTACGTACATCAAACAGCCAAACAACGTGCTGAGCACCAGCACTGTGGAAAAGAATACCGCTATCTTGCGTCGCGCCTGGAAAAGCGAGCGGGCTAAGACATCCGCCTCCGACATATAACGTACCAGCTTCAGCACCCGGAAAATACGCAGCACCCGGACCAGACGAATGATCATCAGGAAATGCGCGCCAGTCATCAACAATGCCAAGTAGGAGGGGATGATGGAGACCAGATCAATGATCCCGTAAAAGCTGAATAAGTATTTGCGACGATTGGGAGAGCAGAAAATACGCAGGGCGTACTCAATGGTAAATAACCCTGTGAAGAACCATTCAATGGCAAAAAAACCCGTAGCAAAGCGACTGCTAAAGGCCTCAACGGTATTCATAATCACGGCGAATACGCTGATCAGAATCGCGTAGATCAGAAACATATCGAACCGCTGGCCAGCCGGGGTATCGGTGCCAAAAATGATCCGGTAAAGCTCCTGGCGTAACTGCTGATAGTTCATAGTGAGGCGATCCATCCTTTTTGTTTTATCGGATTATAGATGGTCGAAAATACCAATCGTTTAATCCTAATGGTTGCGCCTTGA
>JBFICU010000107.1:0-6138 GCA_041581855.1 Porticoccus sp.
AGTTGGCGGTAGCGGGAGCCGAGTACCTTGAGCTGATTGCGTCGCTGCTCTGGCAGGTAGAGGCGTTGTTCGTTATGAACTTTCATCGCCTCGTTGTGTTCGCGGTAACTGCCCAGATGAGCGCGAATAGCATTGGCCAGTTTCGCTTCGAGGGGCAGTTGTTGCCCGATAATGTGTTCCATCTGTGATACATAGCCGCGCAAGGCCATCAAACAGACTTCCTCTAATGCAGCTTCTTTCGAGTCTATGTAGTAATAAAGACTGCCCTGCTGAATACCCAGATGGGAGGCGATATCCTGTGTGCTCGCCCCGTGAAAACCCTTATCTGCAAAGACGGTTGCAGCAGCTTCAATCGCACGTTGGCGCTGTTGCTGGTAACGTGCAGAGGTTTTTTGGGGTGAGGTCATATATAGGTATTTTCTATAGGTGTATAGAATCTATAAGTCTATAGAAAAAAAAGACGATGTAAAGATCAGCAGCGTATAGGAATTGGAAAAAGGTTTATTGCTTGACCGGGATCACATCAACGGCTTGCTTGCTGGTATGTTCGCCATGGGTGCGCATCACGCCTTTGATGGGCGCCACATCTGAGTAGTCACGCCCTCTGGCAATGACGACGTGATCTGTTCCCGCCGGCATGTCATTGGTAGGGTCAAATTCAATCCAGCCCATATTGCTGCCACACCAGGCTCTCACCCAGGCGTGCATGGCGTCTGCACCTTCCAGACGTGTCTTTCCTTCGGGCGGAATAGTTCGTAGAAAGCCACTGACATAGCCAGCCGGAATGCCGATACCGCGTAGGCAGGCAATCATGATATGGGAAAAGTCCTGACAGACACCGTGGCGGCATTTGAACGCTTCCAGCATCGGCGTTTCTACCGTGGTGGCTTCCGGATCGTAGCGCATGTCTTTGAAAAGTGCGCTACCGACGGCCTTGATGGTGTCGAGTACGCTTGGATCACCCTTAATAAGGTTGCGTGCATACTCTGTGGTCGATTTATCAATGGGTACGCGCAAGGATGGTCCCACAAAATGGTGTGGTGCCCAGGGACCTACGCCCTGATAGCTTGCGATTTCGGAGGCAAGACCAGAGAGGCGAGGGGACATATCCAGGTAAGCGATGCTATCCATGCGCTCGACCCGTGATTGTACGGAAAAGGTGATTTCCCGGTGCCGCTCCAGGAATGCCAGTTCAACATTATTGTTGCCGAAAAAGTCGACACGATTGATCCACTCATCTGGCTTGGGACGGACAGTCAGTGCGCCGGCGACCAGGCGCTGTTCACCCGGAATATCCGCAGGGACAAGCCGAACGATGTGGCGACTGGTATCAGCTTCGTTATCGTATTTGTAGGTGATTTTCAGTGTAATGTCGTAGAGCATTCCGGTTGCCTTAACGAAGGTAGGCGGCACTGAGGTGATTGGAGAGGTTGGCAAGCTCCACGCTCAAACTGTTCAGTGCTGTAATGTCCAGAGACGAGGGGGTGTGTAGCTCGAGACTGGTATGGGCTTGCAGCATCGTCCGCTGGAGTGGTGAAAGCTGACGGTTTTGATCCGCCCCAGGCAGGAAGTTGATATGTCCCGAGATGCCATTCAATTGGTAAATAATGGCCCTGGGATTGAGGGGGTCAAGCGCCAGCAAATCCACCACGGTATCGCGATTGGTCGCGACAGCATAGCGACGGCGGTGAGTCATGGAACTGTCCGCCACTTCAATAGCCATATCCAGTGAGCCATCCGGAGCCGTAGTATCAGTAAAGGCAGATAGCAGGCTGGTCAGCGACATCGCACGCTCCAGAGCACGACCAATGCTGAGAAAACGCCAACTGGTGAAGCGATACATATTTTCGTGGACCAAACCTGAAAAACCGGAGAGTTTGCGAAGTAAAACGCTCATGGCTCGTGCCATGTCATCCCCTGGTGTGGCTGTCTTGCTCATATTCCTGACAGTTTTGGAAAGATCATCCAGCGCCAGCCAGCCGTCGATGGAGAAACGATCGCGCACGTGACCAGCGGCGTTTGAGGCGGATGCCAGGGTGTTGATCACGCTATTGGGGAGGCCTTCCGCGACCTCGGTATCCGTGGACTCCAGAAACTCCCCCAGATAATCCAGTAATGGGGTGAGCTCAGAACCGGATTCCGCCAGGCGGATATGGTAGGCGCGCAGTAATCGGATGGTGTGTTCGGCGCGCTCCACATAGCGCCCAAGCCAGAAGAGGTTGTCTGCTGCGCGGCTTGGTAGAACACCAGGCTGCTGGCGGATAAAGGGTCCAGTTGCGGCGCCCAGCATGGTTTCAGCTGGAACGGGATTTTTGCTAACGACCCACACATCAGCAACAGATCCTCCCCGTTGGAGCGCCAGGGCAGCGGAGTTGCTTGAGGGGCCAATCCGCGCAAACCCGCCGGGCATGACTTGCCAGCCGTCTGCAGTGCGTGCCAGGAACACTCGCAGATTCATCGGTCGTGGCACCAGTTTGTCCCCATCGAAGGCCGGGGTCGTGGACAGGGTGACGGCTTCCTGCCCCACCAGGTGATCAGCACCTTGATCGATCCAGGATTCTATCGTTTGTTTGATATCGCGATTAAATGCTCCGGCCACCGCTGACACATCATCCAGATCAAACAACGGCCGAGTGGCAAAAGCGTTGCCAATGGTCATGCGCTGGGCATTGTCCTTCACATACTGCCGTTCCTTTGCCTGTCCACACCACCAGGTGGCGATGTTGGGTATTGCCAGCGGTTGACCGGTGAGCGCCTTGCAGATGCGTGGCATGAATGCCAGTAATGCACGGGTTTCCAGAATACCGGTACCAAGTGCATTGACCATGGTGACATTGCCAGAGCGCACTGCGCCGAGCAGGCCGGCCGTGCCAAGCCGTGAGCTTTCATCCAACTCCAGTGGGTCGGCCCAAATGGCGTCGAGTCGTCGCCACAGCACGCTCACCGGTCTCAGGCCCGCAACGGTGCGCACCATCAGTTGACCGTCGCGTACAGCCAGATCTTCTCCTTCCAGCAGCATAAAACCCAGGTAACGGGCAATATAGGCGTGCTCGAAATAGGTGTCATTCATCGGTCCCGGTGTCAGGATGCCGACCCTGCTGTCATCGCCCTCCCTGAGCGCGAGTAGGGCGTCGCGGAAGGTGCGAAAGAAACCAGCTAACCTGAATACATTCGAACGTGCGTAGTGGTCTGCGTAGACTCTGGTCGTGGCGATGCGGTTTTCCAGGGCGAAACCTGCACCGGATGGCGCTTGAGTTCGGTCGCCGATTACCCACCATTCACCGTTTGGACCGCGGCCGATATCAAAAGCAACGAAGTGAAGGAAGTGATCAGAATGCGGCTTGACGCCTACCAGGGGGCGGAGCCATTCGGGGTTGTTGGCTACCAGAGAGGCGGGCAGGTGTCCTTTTGCCACCAACTGGTTGTCCCCATAGATATCAGCGACGATCATTTCAAGCAGTTCGGCGCGCTGAACCAAGCCCTCGCTAATCGTGTTCCATTCTTCTTCGTCGATCAGCACCGGCATGTGGCTGAGAGGCCAATCGCGTTCGGTAGCATCGTGGGTGCCGTACTGTCGATAGAACACGCCTGCGTCTCGCAGATATTGGTCACCACGGGCTTTGCGCAGGGTAATCTCTTCCTGCGTCATCTTGGCCAAAGCTTCGATCAGGCTAGACCATACGGGGCGAATGGTGCCATCCAGGCCTATCAGCTCGTCTGGGACGTCCTTCATCGTCTTGTAGCCCTCCAGGAGGAGGGCTACAGGATCATCAACGGCTTTCTTGCCTTGTTGCGACATACTTAAAGTCCGGGTGGCCGCCTCAAGTCCAGCGTCATCGGAAATTCACGGTGTGGCGCTTCCGGCTGAGGCATATAGAGGCCGGGAGTATGGCCACTTGCCTCAAATCGTGCAAGGCGGCGGGCTTCAGCCTCATTACTGTTCACCGGGAAGGTTTCGTAGTTACGGCCACCGGGGTGGGCGACATGATAGATACAGCCTCCCAGTGCTCGGTCGTTCCAGGTATCAAAAATATCGAAGGTAAGCGGTGCATTGACCGGCAGCACGGGATGCAGGGCCAAGGCTGGTTGCCAGGCTTTGTAACGCACGGCTCCAACGGAAACACCAGAGGTGCCGGTTTTGGTCAGTGGTATCCGCCGCTGGTTACAGGCAACTATATAGCGGCCTGGGTCGGTTGTGGTCAGCTGTACCTGCAAGCGCTCCACAGAACTGTCGGTGTAACGGACTGTGCCGCCGATGGCACCGGTCTCGCCGAGTACATGCCAGGGTTCAAGTGCCTGCCGCAGCTCCAGGTGAACACCCTCGTATTCCACTTCGCCGCAGAATGGGAAGCGGAATTCTTTCTGGGCTTCGTACCACTCGGAGCGGAAATTGAAGCCGTGCTGTCCCAGATCGCGCAATACTTCGAGGAAATCCTCCCAGACAAAATACGGTTGCATGAATCGGTCGTGTAGTGAGGTGCCCCAGCGCGTCAGCTCACCGCCAATGGGTGCGTTCCAGAAGCGGGCGATCAGTGCACGAATCAACACCTGCTGTGCAAGACTCATGCGCGGATCAGGCGGCATTTCAAAACCGCGAAACTCCACCAATCCCAAGCGCCCCATTGGGCCATCCGGGGAATACAGCTTGTCGATACAGATTTCTGCGCGGTGGGTGTTGCCGGTGACATCAATCATGATATTGCGCAACAGCCGGTCGACCAGCCAGGGTTGAGGAGCAGAGCCTTCTCCTGGGGCGGGTATTTGCGACAGCGCGATCTCCAGTTCGTAGAGACTGTCGTGGCGCGCCTCATCAATGCGAGGTGCCTGACTGGTCGGGCCGATAAACAACCCGGAAAACAGGTAGGACAGGCTCGGGTGACGTTGCCAGTAGAGGATCAGGCTTTTCAGCAAGTCTGGTCGGCGCAGGAATGGGCTGTCCATAGGGGTGGCCCCCCCAACGACGACATGGTTACCACCGCCAGTGCCGGTATGGCGTCCGTCAATCATAAACTTCTCGGCACCGAGTCGTGTTTGCCGCGCCTCTTCGTAGATTGCCTCTGTGGTGACGACACAGTCTTCCCAGCTGGCAGCCGGGTGAATATTGACTTCGATCACACCGGGGTCAGGGGTTACACGAATCACGTTCATCCGTGGGTCAGGGGGTGGCGCATAGCCTTCGATATGTACCGGCAGTTTCAGTTTCTTGGCGGTATTCTCGGCTGCGGTCACCAGCTCCAGGTAATCCTCAATACGTTCCACCGGAGGCATGAAGATACAGAGTCGCCCATCCCGGGGTTCCACTGACATGGCCGTGCGCACAAAACCACCTTCCAGTTCGTGCATCGCATGCTGTTCAACGCGTTCCTGGTGGCCCTCTATCGGAGAGAACGATGCCATCGGTTGTTCCTTTATGCCATGTTCGGCAGCAATAGCATCTTCAGTGGTGAAATCTGGCAGTGGTCCCTTGGGTTCTGTGGGGTCGGCGACGTTGATATAGGGGTATTCAGATGGTGACAGGTGTGGCAGCGTTTCCAATGGCAAGCGGAAGCCAACGGGACTGTCGCCGGGAATCAGATAGAGGTGGTCGCGTCTGGTCTTCCATCGCTCTGAACGCCAGCGTGGGCCATCGCTTCGGGCCCGGGACTGCCAGCTCTGGATAGGCAATACATATCCCGAGGGTTCGGTCAGCCCCCTTTCAAAGACCCGCGCAATGCGATGTCGCTCTTCGGGATTTTTCAGTTTGGAATTTGAGGCCGTGACGTTTTCGGGCAAATTGGCTTCCTTGATGATCCACTCGGCGGGGTCCTCGTAGGCGGGCAGGACATACTCTTTTTTCAGGCCCAGTTCGCTGGCGATCCCTTTGAGCATTTTTTCCGCATTGGCAGGAGTGGCGATTTTGGCTGCCCCTGTCTCTTTGGCAATGAGGTCTGCATCCCGCCAGATCGGTTTGTTGTCATTGCGCCAGTACAGCGAAAAGGTCCAGCGCGGCAGCGACTCACCGGGATACCACTTGCCCTGGCCATAGTGCAGGAAACCGCCGGGGGCGAAACGGTCCCGCAAGCGGCGAATTAACTGGTCAGCTCGCGTGCGCTTAGTGGGGCCAATGGCCTCGGTATTCCATTCATCGGATTCAAAGTC
>JBFICU010000108.1:0-6128 GCA_041581855.1 Porticoccus sp.
CAGGAGTGAGCAATCATGCCCACATCATAGGTCATATTAAAAACGTAGTTGGCCACCCGCTCAGATTTAAGCATTGGATCGAGGCCACGTTGCAACTTGGGATCATGGGTGGTCACCCCTGTGGGACAGGTGTTCTTATTGCACTGCATGGCCTGAATACAACCCAACGAGAACATAAAACCCCGAGCAGAGGTGACAAAATCAGCCCCCATACAGAGTGCCCAGGCAACCCCAGAAGGAACAATCAACTTGCCCGAGGCTATCACCTTGATGCGCCCCCGCAGTCCATAGATGTTCAACAAATCCACCACCATTGGCAGGCTTTCACGGACGGGCATACCCATATAGTCCATCAAAGCCTGAGGCGCTGCACCGGATCCACCTTCTGCGCCATCAATCGTTATGAAATCTGGCGCTGACTCAATGCCTCTTTCCAGAATCAACTCAAAAAGCTCCTCGAGCCAGCCGGTTTCACCCACCACACCTTTAAAACCCACCGGCTTTCCGGTCACTCGTCTCACCTGATCAATCATATCGAGCAAGCCAGCTGCGTTGGCAATTTCCGGGTGACGATTCGGGCTGATCGCATCTTCACCAAGATCAACGGCTCGAATACGAGCAATTTCCTCGGTTACTTTGGCGGCGGGCAGAATGCCACCTTTGCCGGGCTTGGCGCCTTGACTCAACTTGATTTCAAACATCTTCACTTCTGGATAGGAAGCGATGCCGACCAGCTTCTCTTCACTCAGTTGCCCCTTCTCATCCCTGACACCAAACTTGGCCGTGCCAATTTGAAAAACCAGATCGCAACCACCCTCAAGGTGATAAGGGGACAGGCCTCCCTCGCCTGTGTTCATCCAGCAGCCAGCCTTGGCAGCCCCCCGGGACAGGGCGCGCACTGCCGGTTTGGAAAGAGCGCCATAACTCATGCCGGAAATATTGATAATAGAGGCAGTGGTATACGGGTGTTCACAGTAGGGCCCAATAGTAATTGGGCTGGGCGCTACGGCATCTTCACCCCGGGTGGGGTAGGCGCAATTGACAAAATAGATAGAACCCACTGGGCGGAGATCACGAGTAGAGCCAAATGCCAGGGTGCGGTCCACATCCTTGGCTGCGCGATAGACCCAGGCCCGCTCGGCGCGGTTAAAAGGCATTTCCTCCCGGTCCTGGGCAAAGAAATACTGGCGGAAGAACTCCCCCATGTGTTCGAACAGGTAGCGGAAGCGGCCAAGCACCGGGTAATTGCGGCGTACGGCATGCGTGGTCTGGGTAACGTCGATGATGTAAAGCACCACCATCCATACCAAGCCCAAGCCCAGTAAAATAACAAACAGGGCTGCCAATGAATTGAGAATTGTGTAGATCCAGTTCGAGGCCGTGAGCTCCATAAACCAACCTGTCAGTGTTCTGCTAAAAGGGGTAAATAGACACAATATCTGCGCCCCTGCCTGCCGCCATGTTACGCCGGCATCCGCGTTCTATCCAATTGATCTTAACGGTGGAGTATGCACATGAAACTGGGCATAATCGCGGCCTCAGTTTCTGCTGGCTAGCCATCATATGCCCAGAAAGACCCTGCGCCGGTTTTTGCCCGACCCACACAAAACGATTCATATGCGTCCCATTCGCTGGATGGGTCCACTGCTACGTGATCCAAACCTGTTCCACATCAATCGCTATTCCATCGCCTCTTCATTTTTCATCGGACTGTTCTGCTCCTATCTGCCGTTTCCCGGTCACACCTTTTTCGCCGCACTCCTTGCGCTGCTGTTTCGCACCAATCTACCGGTTGCCATCACATTGATATGGATCAGCAATCCCCTCACCATTCCGCCTATGTTCCTGTTTTCCTATAGCGTCGGCACCTGGCTGCTCGGCAGCCCGGAAACCCACTTCACCATCGAGCTCAGCTGGGAGTGGATAGCGGCTCAAGGCAGCGCCATCTGGCTGCCATTACTGACCGGATCGTTGATCTGCGGGTTGGTGCTCGGAGCACTGGGCTATCTGACTATTCTCTATCTCTGGCGCTGGAAGGTGATCAAAAACTGGGAACGTCGCAAGCAGACTCGCCAAAATCGGCAACAACAGCCCTGACCAGAGTATTACTCGTAGCGCAGCACTTCTGCAGGGCGGGTATTCGCGGCGCGGAAAGCCGGATACAGAGTGGCGAGAAAATTCAGTGCCAGCGCCACGGCTACAATCATGGCGACATCACCCCAAGCCAGCACCGACGGCAGGTAATCAATCGGGTAAATCTCCGAATTCAATAACTGACGCCCAATTAGACCTTCCAGTGCCTTGGCAATATCGGTGATATTCAACGCGCCTATTACCCCCAATACAACACCGAGCCCGGCCCCGAACACACCAATCAGGAACCCCTGCGCGAGGAATGTGAGCACAATCTCAGCTCTGCTGGCGCCCTGGGTTTTGAGGATGGCGATCTCTGCCCGCTTGTCGATCACCGACATCATCAGCATCGAGATAACGTTGAATACAGCGATGGCAACGATCAGGAATACCAGCAATGAGACCAGATTGCGTGACATCTTGATTGCCTGAAAAAGGTTGCCATGGGTCTGTAGCCAGTCGGAAAAATGGAAGCCTTCAGGCAGGATAGCCAGTAACTCGAAGCCGGTCTGTCGAGCCATGAAAAGATCTGCAACCCGCACCTGCAGACCTTGTGGCAAGGTTCCGTTCCCTGCCAAGTTGGACGCCTGACTGAGATTGATCAGGATGAGACTTTGATCAAGTGTCGTGTGGGTGGCAAACGTGCCAAGCACACTAAATGCCGCCACAGTAGGAGCCTGTTTCATCACGCCCGCATCATTATGGGAAGGCAGCAGCAAGGTGATCCTGTCACCGGCGGCCACCGCCAGCTTCTCTGCCACCACAGAGGCTAACAGCACGCTCCCGGGCTGCTCAGCCAGAGTCGACATCATCTCATCGGGAACAAACTGCCCGATAAAGGGTTCACTGAGAGAGGGTTCTATGCCCAGCACTTCCACCGGACGGGTTTTGCCGCGGCTGGTCAACATGCCCTCAAGTCGCGTGAACGGCATAACAGCAGTGACGTTGTCGTGCCCTGCTACCCGCTGACGAAGCTCGGCTTCGTGTTCGATACCGGTTTTACTGAACAGCCGAATATGTGGCACGGCACCGAGGATACGAGACTCCATCTCCCGGTCAAAACCGTTCATGACGGATGTCACCAGAATCAGTAGTGCCACGCCGAGTACCAGCCCAAGTATGGCCAGCAAGGAAATAAATGACACCAATCGGTTATCACTACCGGAGGTAAAGTTGCGCAGGGCCAGGTAAATTGGCAGAGGTCGGAACACCAGCCTTTACTCCACCAACTGTTTAATAGCGGCAGAGGTATCCAGCAGCTGGCCATCACTGAGGGAAAGGACCCGATCCATGCGTGCTGCCACTCGCGGGTCGTGAGTCACCACCACAAAACTGATGCCCAAATCGCGATTGAGCGATAACAGCAACTGCAGAACCGTCTCCGCGGTCACCGGGTCGAGGTTGCCGGTGGGCTCATCCATCAACACACAGGCTGGGTTAGCGACCAGCGCTCGGGCAATGGCCACCCGCTGACGCTCCCCTCCGGATAACTCTGAGGGTTTGTGATCCAGCCGATGGGACAGCCCCACTTTACCCAGAATCTGACTTGCCCGCTCTCGGGCCTCGCCCACCGGTCGCTTGCCAATCAGTAAGGGCATCGCGACGTTTTCCAATGCACTGAACTCCCCCAGCAAGTGGTGAAACTGATACACGAAACCGAGATGCTGGTTGCGCCAGCGAGCGCGTTGTGACTCCCCCAGCGGGGCCATATCCTGCCCCATCACCAGGACGGTGCCCTGATCCGGATCATCGAGACCGCCCAACAGGTTCAACAGGGTAGTTTTGCCAGAGCCGGAGGTGCCGATAATCGCCACCCGCTCGCCCTGTTCTACCTGCAGAACCAGATTTTTGAGCACATCAACCGTAGCGCTGCCCTGCCTGTAATGTCTGGACAGATTGTGGCACTGAATAACAATTTGCTCAGTGGTCATAGCGTAACGCCTCCGCAGGCAGCACCTTTCCTGCACGGTACGCGGGATACAACGTTGCCAGAATACTGAGTACCAAGCCGAGGACACTGATCAATGCCACGTCCTGCCACATCAACCGGGACGGTAATTCACTGATAAAGTAGACCTCAGGATCAAATATTTGAAAGCCGGCAATGTGCTCCAGCCACCTGACCAAATCGCCAATCGTCCAGGCCAGCAGACAACCGAGTGTTGCCCCCGTCAGTACGCCGAAGAACCCAACAGCACTCCCCTGAACAGTAAATATTCGTGACACTGTTTGGGATTCTGCGCCAAGTGTACGCAGCACGGCAATGTCTCGGCGCTTGTCAGCGACCATAAGAGTCAGGCTGGCAACAATATTGAAAGCCGCCACGGCGACAATTGCTGCCAACATCAACGCAACCACTTTTTTCTCCATCTCAATCGCCTGAAAAAGATTACCCATCTCACTGGTCCAAGTCTTAACCGTCAGTCCTTCAGGAAGGGAGGCGCGTAGTCGCTCAGCAACGGGTTCAACCTGGTAGGGATCGCTTACCCGCAATTGAACCCCGCTAACCTGGCCACCCATACGATAGAGTTTTTGGGCATCGCTGTAGTGAACGAAGGCCATACCGTTATCCAACTGCGCGCCCACCTGAAATACGCCCAACACTTGAAAACGTTTGTACCGGGGAAAG
The DNA here is from genome assembly GCA_041581855.1 of Porticoccus sp. Taxonomy (GTDB): domain Bacteria; phylum Pseudomonadota; class Gammaproteobacteria; order Pseudomonadales; family Porticoccaceae; genus Porticoccus. Next base: position 4,763 of record JBFICU010000108.1, read on the forward strand.
ATGCCAGCTGGTGTGACATTCAGTTCCGGCAACGACAACACCACACGATCACCTCTGATAACCCCCAGTGAACGTGCCAGCATATTGCCCAGTACGATGCCGTATTCTCCCGGCTGCAATAGCGCCAGCTCACCGATGAGCATATGTTCACCAATGGGGCTGACCAATTTTTCCCAAGCAGGATCAATACCGTGAATCACCACCCCCTGACTGGCTGTGTCGGACGATAACAACCCATAGCCCTCTATATAGGGGGCAAATGCCTGGACCTCTGCATCGCCCAACGCTTGATGACCAAGTGCTTGCCAATCAGTGATCCCTGACTCATTCACAATAGCCGCATGAGAGACTACATTGAGGATGCGCTCCCTGATTTCACGGTCAAAGCCATTCATCACTGACAGCACCAGAATCAAGGCCATCACACCCAGTGCCATGGCAATAAACGAAAGTAGAGAGATAAAGGAAACAAAACCATTGCGCCGCTTGCTACGTATGTAGCGCAGGCCAATAAACAGTGGTAGGTTGGCATTCATGGCATGGCATTTAATCGGAATACACAGGGGCAAACAAGCGGCGATTCTGTGATTGACCACCGGATTATACTCTCCGCCTGGATTTTGCAGTTGCACTTACCATAATTCTGCTTACTATAATCAAACGTGAGACTGCAAACCTCGGACATGCCGGTTATTGTTGAAACCAAGGAATTTATACTATGAAAACGCTTTTGCTATTGCCCTTTGTCGCCCTCCTCTCCCTGCCGTTGGCTGCGGAGCAGGTTGTGATTCCGGTTGGGCAGCAAGCAGCTGAAAAACAGGGTATTCAACGCCCGGCCCCCGGCCTCAATAAAGACAAGGTTCGGGAGCAATTCGGGGAGCCCTTAAGCATCCATGAAGCGGTGGGGGAACCACCCATCTCATCCTGGGAGTATGCAGACTTTGTGGTTTACTTTGAATACGAGCTGGTACTCCACTCAGTATTAAAGCGCGCAGAAACGCCACCTGCGGAATCACCCTGATTAAAGACAGGCCTGTCTCCCAAATCAAAAAGGCGCCAACTGATGGCGCCTTTTTTGTGGAACACAATAGTGGCCGTCATGGCCCTACCGAATGACCGTCTTAAATAACTAACTTTCTTGACTCGCGACACAACCGGTTAATCCCGTTAATGGCCGCTATGCGATAGGCCTCAGCCATTGTCGGATAGTTAAAGGTGGTTCGGATAAAATACTCGATGGTATTGGCTTTACCGGTTTGATTCATGATGGCTTGGCCAATGTGGATAATCTCCGCCGCTTCTGCGCCAAAGCAGTGTACGCCGAGAATTTCCAGTGTTTCCTGGTGAAAGAGGATTTTCAAAACAC
>JBFICU010000109.1:0-6077 GCA_041581855.1 Porticoccus sp.
CAGGGTAAGTCACTGGCCAGCCAGGATAAGGTGATCAAGGGCCTGCAAGCCTCGATGACTGCTCGCAAGAAAGAACTTGAGTCACTTGATAGCAAGGCGGAGAACGCGAGCAAGTCAGCAAAAACAGCGGCCAGCGCTGCACTGGCAGCAAAACTGGAAGTGAATGATATGGTCACCCAGGTGCAGGATATTGCTGACCGCCTGAACCGGGTAGAAAAAGGCTTGAAGGATTCCCAGCAGAATGTGAATGGCCGGATTGCAACTAATGAAGAGGCTATCCGGGCTATCGATGCCTACCGGCTGCAGATCAACCGTGACCTGCAGTTGATTAAACAGCAGCTGGGCGGGCCTCCCGGTTAGTTCGCGAGCGATTGAATTTCTGTGTAAATGATGAGTTGTGAGAGTTTGAAATGACTGTAATTCGACAAGATGACCTGATTGAAAGCGTGGCCGATGCGCTGCAATTTATCTCCTACTATCACCCCGTGGATTTTATCCAGGCGGTCAACAAGGCTTATGAGCGGGAAGAGTCTCAGGCCGCCAAGGATGCTATGGCGCAGATCCTCATCAACTCGCGCATGTGTGCTTTGGGACACCGTCCAATTTGCCAGGACACGGGCATCGTTAATGTGTTTGTTAAGGTCGGCATGAACGTGCAGTGGCAGGGTGATATGAGTGTCACCGACATGATTAATGAGGGTGTGCGTCGCGCCTACACCAACCCAGACAATGTGCTGCGCGCCTCCGTGCTGGCCGATCCCGACGGTGCGCGCAAAAATACTGGCGACAACACCCCAGCGGTGATCAATTACGAAATTGTTCCCGGTGACACAGTGGAAGTGGATGTGGCAGCCAAGGGCGGCGGTTCTGAGGCTAAATCAAAGTTCGCCATGCTGAACCCATCAGATTCTGTCGTGGAGTGGGTGCTGGAGCAGGTGCCCAAGATGGGTGCTGGTTGGTGCCCGCCAGGCATGCTGGGTATTGGTATTGGTGGCACGGCAGAAAAAGCCATGCTGCTGGCGAAGGAATCGCTGATGGACTCCATCGACATCCAGGAATTGCAGGCCCGTGGTGCTTCCAATCGCGCCGAAGAATTGCGCCTGGAGTTGTTTGAGAAGGTAAATAACCTGGGAATCGGTGCTCAGGGATTGGGCGGTTTGACTACCGTGCTGGATATCAAAGTGAAAGATTTTCCTGCTCACGCCGCCAATAAGGCTGTGGCGATGATTCCCAACTGTGCCGCTACCCGCCACACTCACTTTAAGCTGGATGGCAGTGGCCCCGCTAAACAGGTGCCGCCGAGTATTGAGGACTGGCCGGAAATCGCCTGGGAAGTGGGTGACAGTGTCCGCAGAGTTAATCTGGACACGGTGACCAGCGAAGATATCAAAGAGTGGAAAACAGGTGAAACTGTGCTGTTGTCAGGCAAAATGCTGACCGGTCGCGACGCGGCTCACAAGCGTATGGTGGACATGTTGGCCAAGGGAGAAAAACTGCCGGTCGACCTGACTGGACGCTTTATCTATTACGTTGGCCCCGTTGACCCTGTTCGCGAAGAGGTGGTTGGGCCCGCTGGCCCCACTACGGCTACGCGCATGGACAAATTCACCCGCACCATGCTTGAGCAGACCGGCCTGATTGGCATGATTGGCAAGGCCGAGCGCGGTCCTGCGGCGATTGAGGCCATTCGTGACAATCAAGCGGTGTACTTGATGGCCGTTGGCGGTTCTGCCTACCTGGTATCCAAAGCCATCACTAGTGCCAAAATAGTGGCTTTTGAGGACCTGGGTATGGAAGCGATCTACGAGTTCGAGATTGTTGATATGCCGGTAACGGTTGCGGTAGATACTAAGGGTGAATCGGTTCACCAGACGGGACCAAAAATTTGGCAGGCAAAAATTGAAGAACGAAAGCTGGTGATCTAAATTCCCGGGCAGGCGTATAAAAAACCGGGGCTTACTACCCCGGTTTTTTATGTAATGACTGTATCGAATTCCTCGGAACAGTGGGACGGGTGTCAATTTCAGAGATAACTTCAAGAAAAATGGCGACCTTTTTGATCCGGTGACCTTTTTAATAAGAAAAAGTTCTCTCCGGTGAGGAAAATAAACAGCAAATGTATTATTATTGCGTTACTGAATTCAATGAACGGGCAGGGTGCCCGTTTGAAAATCGGGATTAATGGAGAAAGTTATGAAAAAGCTAGCTGCTGTTGCTGGATTATCTTTGCTGGCGCTGTCTGCGTCAGTATTCGCTCAGGAAGGTTTGTACCTTGGCCCATCATTGGGATATTACTACCTGGATAGTAATCGTGCTATTGATAGTCACGATGAATCCGGTGTTCTGGGTTTAAATGTGGGTTATCGTTTTTCAAATGACTGGGCTATTGAAGCCGGTTACGGTCATGATGTGGCTGAAGACGATCTGGAAGTTTCTCAACTTAACGCATACTACTGGTTTGGTGAAGACAACGGTGGTTGGCGCCCCTACGCTGTTGGCGGCGTAAGTTATTTTGATCAAGGTAGCGAAAGCAGCAACTTACAGCCTAAAATGTCGTACACCTGGCAGGTTCAGGCTGGTCTGGGTCTTTCCAAGATGTTGACTGACCAGTTGGAGTTCCGTGGTGACGTCAAGTTGTTTCACAAAGTTCGTGAAGGCGGCAGTGATCATGTGAATGATGGCGCCCTCACCTTCGGTATCAATTACTACCTTAACAAGCCTGCTGCTCCGGTTGTAGAAGAGCCTGTAGAGCAACGCGCTCCGGAAATGCCTGCAGCTGCACCGGAAACTCGCACTATCACCGTACGTCTGAACGTTGAGTTTGAGTTCGACAAGGCCATTGTGCGCGCCATCTACGGTGATGAACTGCAAGCTGTTGCGAACGCCATGAAAGTTCATGACGACATTACGCTGGTGCTTGAAGGCCACACTGATTCCAAGGGCTCTGATAGCTATAACCAGGGACTGTCTGAGCGTCGCGCTGCAGCGGTGAAAGCCAGAATCGTTGAAGATTATGGTATTGACCCAAGCCGCGTTACCACCGAAGGTTACGGTGAAAGCCGTCCGATCGCGGACAATAGCACTGCAGAAGGTCGTGAACGTAACCGTCGTGTAGTAGGCGAAATGACCTTCACTGAAGTTGTCGAGTAATTCGATTAGATTGTGCAGGTTGCACAACATCAAAACGGCGTCCTAGGGCGCCGTTTTTTTTGGTGATAGATTCTCGGGATGGGAGCTGTGCGTAAGTGAATACGCTTTACTGGCATGACTACGAAACGTTTGGCATAGATCCTTCACGGGATTGTCCGTCCCAGTTTGCCGGTGTCCGGACGGATGAAAACCTGAATATCATTGGCGAACCCCTCTCACTCTACTGTCAGCCCCCCATTGATCGCCTGCCATCACCGATGGCCTGCCTGGTCACGGGTATTACGCCTCAAAAAGCCCGAGAGCAAGGTGTTACAGAACCGGCTTTTATTGAACAGATTTACCGTGAACTGTCACAGCCCGGTACCTGTGGTGTGGGCTACAACAGTATTCGTTTTGATGATGAGGTCACCCGCTACGCGCTCTACCGAAACTTCTATGATCCCTATGAGCGGGAGTGGAAGCATGGTAATTCCCGTTGGGACATTATCGATATGGTGAGATTGGCGAGGGCATTGCGACCAGAGGGCATTGAGTGGCCCAACTACGATGATGGCTCACCCTGCTTTAAATTGGAGCAGCTGACCCAGGCAAATGGTATCAGTCATGAGTCGGCTCACGATGCACTTTCAGATGTGATGGCCACTATTGCGATGGCGCGCCTGGTCAGAGAGAGGCAGCCTAAGCTCTACCAGTATATTTACGAGCATCGCCTGAAGCAGAAAGTGGCGGCGCTGATCGATCTGAAGCAGCAAACTCCCTTTCTTCATGTATCCGGGAAATTGCCCCGGGACAATGGTTATACCGCCCTGATGATGCCCCTGGCCAAACATCCGTCAAACAGCAATGCCATTATCTGCTTCAACCTGATGGGCGATGCCGGGGCGTTGCTCGATCTTTCCCCAGAACAGATCCGTGAGCGAATTTTTACCCGGGCGGATGAACTGCCTGAGGGTGTCGAGCGCTTGCCGTTGAAGAATGTGCAGATCAATCGCTGTCCGGTAGTAGCTACGGCCAAGCTGTTGGATAGGGCGGCGGCAGATCGCCTGGGTATTGACTTGCAGCGCTGCGAAAGCAACCGTCAGTTATTGCAGGGCCGTGACCTGTCCGCAAAGCTGGCGCAGGTATTTTCAGGGCAGGTATTTGATAGAACAGATGACGTGGATCGTCGCCTCTATGATGGTTTCCTCGGTGACAATGACCGGTTGATGTTGCACGAGGTGAGACATGCTTCTCCGGCTGAACTGGCAGCGGACAGCTTCCACTTCAGTGATGAGCGCTATCAGCAGCTGTTGTTCCTCTACAGGGCGAGGAATTATCCTGAGTCCCTGAATGAGGAGGAGCTGCATATGTGGGAGGAGTGGCGCTTTCATCGGCTTACCAGTCCATCCAGCGGTTATCTCTGTCTGGAAGCCTATCATTCTGAAATCGATCAGCTGCTAGCCAAGTCGGATGCCAGTGATCGGGATCGCACGCTTCTTCATGCACTGCAGGAATGGGGCGATCAGATTTTATAGTATTGGGGCCGCTGGTTCACTTTAGGCAAAATGGCTAAAATGCAGCGCTTGATTGGTCATCCGTGGGGGCATCGTGGAATTTAAGGGCAGCAGTATTCTTTCCATCAGTCAGTTCGAGCGCGGAGACATCGATCGTATTTTTCGGGTCGCCGACCGCATGGAACCCTATGCTCAGCGCCAGAAAATTACCCGTGTCCTGGAAGGTGCCATTCTCGGCAATATGTTCTTTGAAGCCAGCACCAGGACCCGAATCAGTTTTGGTAGTGCCTTTAATCTGCTTGGCGGAGAGGTACGAGAAACGGTTGGATTTGAAGCCTCAGCCCTCGCCAAGGGGGAGTCACTGCAGGACACCGCCAGGGTGTTGTCTGGTTTCAGCGACATCATTTGTATGCGCCATCCACAATCCGGTTCGGTGGCAGATTTCGCCAGTGTCAGCCGGGTGCCGGTGATTAATGGCGGCGATGGCAGTAACGAACATCCCAGCCAGGCCTTGTTGGATCTCTACACTATTGAGAAAGAGCTCAAAGGTCATGGCCGTCAGCTCGATGGCTTGCGTATTGCCATGATCGGCGACCTGAAGCACGGGCGTACAGTGCATTCTCTGTGCAAGCTATTGATGCTGTTTCAGCACGTATCGGTACAGCTGGTCTCTCCGGTTGAGCTTGCTATGCCCAGAGAGCTGGTCGAGGATATGCAAGCCGCCGGGGTTCGTGTGGAGGAGTCCGAGCGTCTTGAGTCCAGTATCTCCCATGTGGATATTGTGTACTCCACCCGCATCCAGGAGGAGCGCTTTTCCAGCAAGGACGAGGCCGATTTGTACCGTGGTCGTTTTCGCTTAAATCAGGCTATTTATACGTCACATTGCGAGCCCAACACGGTCATTATGCATCCACTGCCCAGGGATTCACGGGCAGAGGCTAACGAGCTTGATCGCGATCTGGATAGCAACCCGAATCTGGCGATTTTTCGCCAGACCGACAACGGTCTACTCGTGCGTATGGCACTGTTTGCCATGATCCTGGATGTTACCCATTTAATTGAAAAATACGCCACCGAAGTGCGTTGGTTTAATCCACGTCAGCCCGCACCTTGAGTTGCCGCACGGCGATAACCTGTCATAACAACAAGAGTCAGTCACGCTACCACTATGAATGAATTTGACGATATTCGTCCCTACTACGATGCCGAAGTTCCCGATGTTCTAGCCCGACTGGCGGCCAGTCGCGAATTTATCGATACGCTGATGTCTATCAAGTATCCCTTGATGGGTCGTCTGGCACCGTGGCTGATGAGACCATTGATTGCCAGGGCGCTGCGTCAGGCTTTTGCCAAGATTCATTGTGTGCGCGACTTTCAAGAGGCTGTCGGCACCAGCATGGGCAACCTGTTGAAGAAGATTGATTGTCATCTGAC
>JBFICU010000110.1:0-6069 GCA_041581855.1 Porticoccus sp.
CGAGGATTGTCACTGGTCACCACCGTGCGATCCGCCAGGCGGCTGGCTATTTCCCCCATCAACGGGCGCTTACCGCGATCGCGATCACCTCCGCAACCAAACACGCACCAGAGTTCACCATCGCAGTGCTCCCGCAGGGTCAACAGTGCTTTTTCCAATGCATCCGGGGTATGGGCATAATCAATGACGACACCGGGGCCGGGAATTCCGATCACCTTCTCCATCCGCCCCGCCACCGCCTGCAAGCGCGGCACCAGTTGCAATACGGTCTCCAAAGCTAATCCCTGGGCACAGGCTACCGACACTACAGCCAGTAGGTTTTCCAGATTGAATCGCCCCAGCAGGGAACTCACCAACTGGCCAGCGCCCCATGGAGTCTTGACTTGCGCCCGGATGCCGTCGGCAGTCAACTCTATTTGCTCAGCGGTAACATCTGCCCCGTGATTACCAAGGGAATAACTGATTAATTCGACGGAAGCGGGCAACTTCATGGCAATTTCCGCACCCACAGGGTCGTCCACATTGATCACCGCGTGCTGCAGGTCCGCCATCGCAAACAGGCGCATTTTGGCCTGAGCGTAATTCACCAGACTGCCGTGATAATCCAGGTGATCCCGAGACAGGTTAGTAAACACGGCAGTAGTGATGTGCAACGCCGCCACACGGGATTGATCGAGACTGTGTGAAGACACCTCCATCGCCAGTCGATCCACCCCCGCTTCCGCATACTCGGCCAGCAATGCCTGCACGGTGATCGCATCCGGTGTAGTCATGCCCGTCTCGGACAAATTCACAGTGCCCTCGCGATAAACACCGCAGCCAAGGGTGCCAACCACTCCTGAGGGATAGCCTGCCAGACTAAACAACTGCGCCAGCAATTGGCTGCAGGTTGTTTTACCGTTGGTACCGGTGATACCAGTCAACATCATCTTCTCGGAGGGATCATCGTAAAACCGTCCAGCAATTTCACTTAGTTGCTGGTTCAATCCTAAAACGGGGATAACCCGATCCGAGGAAGTGCTTAAACCTTCAGCCTCAGCCAAGACTGCTACGGCACCAGCCTGCAAAGCCCCCTGGATAAAATCACGGCCATCCACAACGGCACCTGGAATTGCCAGAAACAGATCTCCGGGACGAACATTGCGGCTATCGAGACACAAACCAGTTGCCATCAGCCTTGCCAAATCCTCAGACAGTGCCTTACCAGGCAGCAGGCTGGCCAACACCACACCGTCTCGACTGCGGGTTGCCACCATCACATGACACCTCCCGACTTGCCGACGACCTGAGCCACTTCATCGCTTTGGTCTAGTTGTGGCGGGATCTTCAACATCCGCAGTGCGTCTGCCACCACGTTGGAAAACACAGGTGCCGCCACCTCACCGCCAAAATACTTTCCGCCTTGCGGGTCGTTGATAATGACCACCGCCACCAGGCGCGGGTTATCGGCGGGGACCATGCCGGCAAACATCCCAACATAGCGGTGCTTTTCGTAACCATTTTTACCCACTTTATGAACGGTGCCAGTTTTGCCTGCGACCTCATAAGAGGGAATAGCCGCACGGGTAGCTGTACCGCCGGCCCGGGTGACACTAGCCATCATTTCTCTCACTCTGGCCACATGCTTGGCATCGGCAACAGTTTCACCTTCCGAAATCTCGTCAGTCTTCAGCAATGTCACCTGCCGCTTGACACCGTCATTCGCCAACACCGCATAAGCCTGGGCTATTTGCAGGGCAGATGCTGAAAGCCCCAAGCCAAATGCAAAGTTGGCCCGCTCAACGGGCCGCCAACGACGATGCTCCGGCAAACTTCCCGGACTCTCTCCGGGAAAACCAGTTCCCGGACTTTCCCCCAGCCCCAGGCGTGAGAACATTTCACGAATATGTTCCGGCTCCAGACTAAGGGCGATTTTCGTGGTGCCTACCTGGCTGGATTTCATCAACAGGCCGGTGAGGTCAATCACTCCGTAGTTGCGGTGGTCATAAAACGTTTTTCGCCCTACCCGGATATATCCTGGATTGGTATCAATCAGGGTCTCTGGTACATATTTGCCGCTCTCCAGCGCTGCCAGCACTGTCAGCGGTTTCATGGTCGAACCAGGCTCCACCAGGTCAGTGACAGCACGATTGCGCAATGCGTCTGAGCTCAGCTGACCACGATCATTCGGGTTAAAGGATGGCTGGTTGGCCATGGCCAGCACCTCTCCGGTGCGCACATCCAGCAACACCACAGAGCCGGACGCCGCTTTGAATTTTGCCACTGCTTCTTTCAATTCCCGGTAAGCTGTGTATTGCAAACGCAGGTCAATGCTCAGAGACAAATTCTCACCGGCCTTCTCACTGCGAATCAGCCCGATCTCCTTGATCACACGCCCTTTAAGATCTTTTAGAACTTTTTTGGCACCCGGCACCCCGGTTAACAGCTCGTCATAGGCCAGCTCCATCCCTTCCTGACCGTGATCGTCAATATTCGTAAATCCCACCAACTGTGCCGCCACTTCGCCAGCAGGATAAAAACGCTTGTACTCACCCTGGCCATAGATGCCGGGGATTTCCAGTTTCAGCACATCCTCGGCCTGCTCCGGAGTCAACTGACGGGCCAGGTACATGAATTCCTTGCCGGCATAGCGACCCAGGCGCTGCTTTAATTCTTCGAGACTGATAGAAAGTGCTGCCGCCAACTCCTTGAGGGCCGGCGAATCAAGATTCACCAGCTGAGGATTGGCCCAGAGGGTAACTACTGGTGTACTCACTGCCAGGGGCTCGCCGCGTCGGTCGGTTATCACCCCCCGGTAAGCAGGGATGGATTCGGTGCGAAGAGTACGCGCCATACCCTGCCCCTGCAGGAACTCATAACCCCGATCCACATCCGGCATCACCTGGAGACGGGCGATATGCCACAATCCCGCAACTGGCAGCGCTGCCAGCGCTGTTACTACCAACAGGTAGCGCCAGCGCGATATGGTCAGTCTGTTCGGCTTCACCCGGACACCAATCCCTATTCCACAACAGTCCGGGCACGAACGATGACGATTTCGCTCGGCTCCGGCACCCGCATCTGCAGCTGGCTTTTGGCCAGCCGCTCTACCCGGCTCAAGGAAGCCCAGGAACTTTGTTCCAACAAATAGCGGCCCCACTCTACCTGCAAGGCATTCGCCTCCTGATCCAGCTTTGCCAGCTCGTTATAAAGCTGTCGACAGAGATGGCTGACATAGACGACTGACAGCGCGGACAGCACCAGCGCAAGCCACAACAACGGCAACAGCCAGCTCGTCTGCCGCTTCACATTGCTGCGCAGCAACATCAGGCCACCTTCTCGGCGACGCGCATGACCGCACTCCGAGCGCGAGGATTAGCAGCCACCTCAGCTGCACTAGCCTTGCTCGCCTTACTCAATGAACGCATGCGCCGCACAATATCTTTTTCCATTACGGGCAAGCCCTTTGGAATGGGCTTGCCTTTTTCCTGCTCTCGGATGAAACGCTTCACTATGCGATCTTCCAAAGAGTGAAAACTAATGACCACCAGGCGACCGCCGATCGCCAACACATCCAACACTGAAGCCAGCACTTTCTCCAGGTCGTCCAGTTCACGATTGATAAAAATGCGGATACCCTGAAAGGCCCGGGTCGCGGGATGCTTACCCTTTTCCCAAGAGGGGTTGGCCTCGGCAACGATGGCGGCCAGCTGTGCAGTACGTGTAATGGGCGTCTCGGCACGAGCTGCGACTATTGCCCTTGCCATACGGCGAGCGAAACGCTCTTCTCCGTATTCACGCAACACGCGGGTAATTTCATCTTCGCCAGCGACAGCCAACCATTCCGCCGCACTCATTCCACTATCCGGGTCCATGCGCATATCCAGCGGACCGTCGCGTAAAAAACTGAAACCGCGAGCAGCATCATCCAGCTGAGGGGAAGAAACACCCAAATCCAGCAGTACCCCCTGAACCTGATTCTCGAGGCCGCGCTCAATCACCATCTCCGCTAACTCGGCAAAGGAACCACGCACCATTTCAAAGCGGGGCTCATTGGCAAATCGGGTTTTCGCCACAGCGCAGGCAGCCGGATCTTTATCCACTGCCAGCAGACGTCCATTCGCACCCAATTTAGAAAGTATCAGAGAGGAGTGACCACCGCGGCCAAAGGTGCCGTCTACGTAAAAACCGTCAGGGTCAGTGACAAGGGCAGTTACTGCCTCATCAAGCAAAACGGTCGCATGCTCGACCTGTGCCGACATAAACCCTTCCTCAGTGTTACAACGACAGCGATTGCATTTCTTCCGGAATTTCCAGGTCGCCACTGGTTTCAGCTAACCAGCCCTCCCGTCCGGCATTCCAATTTTCCTCACTCCACAGCTCCAGACGATGACGCTGACCGACCAGAATCACTTTCTTGTCGAGCTGTGCATACTGGCGCAACTCCGGGGGAATCAAGATGCGGCCATTGCCGTCGAGCTCCATTTCTCGGGCATGACCGATGAGAATTCTCTGCAATTTGCGTGTGGTGGGGTTGAAGGTAGGCAATTGGGCGATCTGGGTTTCGATTTTTTCCCATTCCTGCAGCGGATAAATCAGCAGGCATTTATCCTGCACATCAATTGTCGCAATCAGGGCGCCGCCACAACTGGAATCAATGTCATCACGATAGCGTGCCGGGATCGCCATGCGACCCTTGGCATCCATGTTGATTTCACTGCTGCCTCTAAACACGCTCGCCCAACTTTTCTCAGCTATCAATTGCTTGAGGGACAGAAAACCACTTTGCCCCACTTTCTCCCACTTTTCGTCACTATATGCCGACCAAGGGCAAAGTCAAGGCCCAAAAAGGGAAGAAAATCACGAAAAAAGTCTTAAAAACTCAATAAGTTGCGAGCGAGAGCCCATACCAGGAAGAGAGCGTCAACAATATCGTTTTCAGAAACAGCCTGATAGAAAACTCAGTTAAAGTGTTACTTTAACTGATCGAGAAGAAAACCATCGATCGGGAGAGAAAAACCAAAAATGGTTATTTTTTAACCACAAAAAGGCAGAACCAAGCAGCCATCAATTGCCGACAATACCAAGGTAACGCGAAAACCGAGACTGATAAAATATGAAAAAAACGGGAGTTGGCCGGTAAGCCGGGTTCTGTCGTGGGCAACCATTCGTCTAGGATGCATGTCACCATACACCTCAAGCGACCTACCCGAGTCCAGCGCGGGCCACGCCAATGGACTCCTATTTGGTCTTGCTCCGGATGGGGTTTACCATGCCACAAGCTGTTACCAGCTGCGCGGTGCGCTCTTACCGCACCCTTTCACCCTTACCTGATCCCGTCCGAAGACAGGCCATCGGCGGTCTGCTCTCTGCTGCACTTTCCGTAGGCTCGCGCCCCCCAGGGGTTACCTGGCACCCTGCCCTATGGAGCCCGGACTTTCCTCCCCCTCGCACCCGATACCACCTGCGGAGATATCGAGAAAACGAAGCGGCGGTTGCCTGGCCAACTCCCGCGGCAAGATTACCACGAAGCAGTCTGTGCGGCGACAGCAAAGGACATCAAACCGGTGCAGACCAAGAGCATGGCTATTTTTTTGACCTAATCGACAGTTAAAAGGTGTGTTGTTGCGTACGCTTGACATATTTCAGTAATGACAGAGGCCTGCGAACATGCAGCGAATTGTGGTGATCAATCCAAAAGGTGGCAGCGGCAAGACCATGCTCGCAACCAACCTGGCCAGCTTTTTTAGTCACCAGGGAAAGGTCACGACACTGATGGACCTGGACCCCCAGGGATCAAGCGTCTTCTGGGCGCTAAACCGGCCGGAACGAGCCCCCCACATTCAGTTGGTAGACGCCCACAACTGCCCTCACAATGTCACCCGCAGTTGGGCTATCCAGCCCCCCAGAAATACTGAAGTGCTGATATTGGATACGCCTGCCCGCCCAGACCTGATCAACCTGAGCCCCCTGTTAAGGGAGGCAACAGCTATTTTGCTACCGGTACTGTTGGCAGAATTTGATCTACACGCCGTCACCAACACCGTACAACACCTGCGCAGGATGCTGCCCTCGCAAGAAAATATGGCC